>DAOVZQ010000293.1 GCA_030635025.1 bacterium | reverse complement strand
GGGGGAGACTCGAACTCCCACGAGGATAAACCTCACTACGACCTGAACGTAGCGCGTCTACCAATTCCGCCACCCGGGCAGCCACAGGGTGCAAGAGCGTTTGGACAGCGTCCGATGCTCCGCGGCGCCCAAATTAGGGGGCGTCGCGCTTCCTGTCAACCCCTCGTCGGCAAAAAACGGGGATTGCGGATTGAGTGTGCGGGAATCGGGTGCTAGTTTCGCAGATCAGATTAACAAACGACCATCCTGACCGGAGTACGCAGCATGACCGCGCAAAGCGGCGAAGACGGCATCAAGATCATCGCCAAAAACCGTAAGGCCTTCCACGAGTACGAGATACTCGAACGTCTGGAAGCCGGCATTGTGCTGCAGGGCACCGAGGTCAAGTCCCTGCGCGCGGGCAAGTGCAGTCTGGGCGATTCCTACGGTGATTATCGCAAGGGCGAGGTGTGGCTGGTCAAGATGCATATAGGCCCCTACGATCAGGCGAATCGAGAGAACCACGAGCCGTTCCGCCGCCGCAAACTTTTGCTGACCAAACGCGAGCTGAGAAAGCTGAAACCCAAGCTTGAGGAAAAGGGTTTGGCTCTGATACCGCTGAAGATCTACTTCAAGCGGGGGCTGGCCAAGGTGGAATTGGGCTTGGGGCGTGGCAAGAAAACCCACGACAAGCGCCACGCCAAAGCCAAACGAGATGTCGAGATGCGCATCAGGCGCGAGATAGGACGAAGGTAGACGATGAGTCGCTGGTTCACGTTGATCCTGTTGTTGATGACGGCGACCGTCGCGGCGGCCTGGGAAGAGGGACTGGCGCCCTTGACCGACCGCGGCAGTGGAACCTTCGACATCCGGGTAACCTTCGTGCGCGACCGCGACGATTTCGATATCCAGGGTCGACACCTGCTGCCGGGGTCGCAGGTAACCTACCTGGCCTCGGCCGACGTCGTCGCGATCTTTCGCGCGTCGCGCTATTGGGATCCCGAGCTCAATCGATTGACCCTGAAGGCCCGCGATCGTCAGCTCTCGGCCACGGCTGGCAGCCGGCTCGTGCAACGCGACGGCGTGGAACTGCTGCTACCGGTTCCGGTCCTCTCTCTCGACGGTGATATCTGGGTGCCCATGGAGTTCGTGGTGAACGTGCTTGGCCCGGCCGTCGGCGAACCGGTCGCCTGGAGCCATGCCGACCACGTGCTGAGTATGGGCGCGGCGCGACCCAACATCACCAATGTTCGCGTGGAGACGGGTACCCGCAGCACCAGCCTCCATATCTTCTGTGATGAACCGCTGGGGTGGCGCGCTCTCGGACCCGAGAACGGCATTGTGACCCTCAAGGTGTACGGGGGCATCGTCGACCGGCGCGAAGTGCGCGTGTCGCAACCCCGCGGGCTGATCCGTCGTGTCAGTTCCCGCCAGAAATCCGATCACGCCCTGATCACCGTCGAAATCCACAACCTGGTCCGACACAGTCATGCGCGGAGCGGCGGCGATGGACGTGAGATCATTCTGACCCTCGAGGAATCCGAGGCGCCGTCCCTGCCCGATCTCGACCCCCGCGGCGCCCTGAACATGTCGTCGCCCAGTGAGCTGAATAGAGGCTTGCGCGAGATCCGCACCGTGGTGATCGACCCCGGGCACGGCGGTGACGACACCGGTCGGATCGGCCCGTCCGGTCTGCGCGAAAAAGACGTGGTCCTCGACTTGGCGCGACGCCTCGAAGACGAACTCGAAGATCTCGGTTTCACCGTGGTCCTGACCCGCGACGGAGACGACGATCTGGATCTGGACTCCCGCGCCGAAATCGCCAACCGCTCCGGCGGCGACCTGTTCTTGTCCCTGCACACGAACGGCTGGTTCGACCGGCAGGTACGGGGCATCGAGACCCATATGCTGCGCCCCGCCGGCATCGAGAGCGGCGGCTCCGTCGATGCCACATCGTTCGTACCCTGGGACCGTGTGCAGTGGCGTCATCTGGGGGCCGGCCGCGAAGTGGCCGAACTGGTGCAGGCCCGGCTCGTGGAGCAGACCGCCGCCCGCGACCGCGGCGTCCGGCAGACGGCGCAGCGTGTGTTGCGGGGCGTCGACATGCCCGCGGTGGTCGTGGAAGTGGGATACCTGACCAATCCCGGCGAAGAGGATCAGCTCGACTCGCGAGCCTACCGGGAGAAGCTGGCCGAAGGGCTGGCTCTGGCCGTCGCCGACTACCGGCGCGGCGTCGCCGCCAAACTGGCCCGCTCCCGGGGAGATTGATTACCGATGCGAACGGAAGCCCCATGATGACGGCCGCCGAAACAAAGCGACGCGCAACCGGACGCGGTTTCTGGTGGACCCTGGTCGTACTGGTGCTGGTGCTGGCCGTGGCTGCTGCATTTCTGGCCTGGTACCTGAGCCGTGGACCGGGCGAAGAACTCCGTCTGGTGCCCCTGACACAGGATGTCGGCACGCGCGAACTCGCGGGCACCCGTGGCGTTGTGCTCTTCTTCATCGACAGCTATGGTGAAGCCACCGTCAGCCGCGAACTGCAACTGCCCAGTCGGGCCACCACCGAGGACGAGAGTCGCGCGGACCTCGCCCCGCTCTGCGACGCGGACCCCGGCCGCAACACCGACAGCGCCCTGCCGCCCGACGCCCGCCCCACGTCCGTTTTCCTGGACCGCGACGCCGGCCAGGTCGTGGTCGACTGGACCCGTGAATTGGTCAGCGCCCATCCCGGCGGCAGCGGTTCGGAGCAGGCGACCCTCGCCGTGATCCTGCGCACACTGGCCTGGAATTTCCCCGAGTTGGGGAGCTGCGTTCTGCTGGTCGACGGCGCCCAGGTCGAGACGCTCGCGGGCCACGTCGACACGAGCCGTCCCTTCGATCTGGGACGGTGGCGCTAGTGGGACCCCTGGGCATTTTCGATTCCGGCATGGGCGGGTTGACCGTCCTGCGCGAACTGCACCGGCGATTACCCGCCGAGGACCTGCTCTACTTCGGTGACACGGCGCGCGTCCCCTACGGCACCAAGGGCTCGCGGACGGTCAAGGAGTTCGCGCGACAGGATGCCCAGTTCCTGATGAGCCACGGCGTGAAGATGATCGTGGTGGCCTGCAACACGGCGTCGGCCTTCGCCATCGACTACCTGCGCGAGACGATGCCCGTGCCCGTACTCGACGTGATCGCGCCGGGTGTGGCCACGGCCTTGTCGCGGACTCGCGGCGGCCGCGTGGGCATTATCGCGACGCGCGGCACCATCGAGAGCGGACGTTATCAGCAACAGCTCGCCGAACACATCGACGAGGCCCGCGTGACGGCCCGTCCCTGCCCGCTCTTCGTGCCCCTGGCCGAAGAGGGAATGCTGGACCACGATGTGACCCGCCGCATCGCCGAGGAATACCTGGCGCCCCTGCGCGACGCCGAGGTCGACACCCTGATCCTGGGCTGCACCCACTACCCGTTGCTCAAGGGCGTCATCGGCGACGTCATGGGGCCCGACGTGGTGCTGGTGGACTCGGCCGAGGCCCTGGCCGTCGCGGCGGAGACCGAACTGGAGCGACAGGGCCTGCGACGATCCGCCAACGGCGGCGGCCGTCTGGAATTCTACCTGAGCGATTTGCCCTGGATGTTCCGCGAAGTAGGAGCGAGATTCCTGGGCCGAGATATAGACGAAGTCCACACCGTGAATGTGAACGAAGCCGCCTTCGACGGCGACCCGATGCGAAAGGATACCCCGTGACCAAGCGCTACAACGACCGCACGCCCTGGCAGATGCGGCCCGTCGGCATGACCCGCGACTATCTGCCCCACGCCGAAGGCTCCATGCTGATCGAGATGGGCAATACGCGCGTGCTCTGTGCGGCGTCCATCAGTCACGGCGTGCCGGGCTGGCTGCGCGGAAGCGGGCAGGGATGGGTGACCGCCGAGTACGGCATGCTGCCGCGCGCCACCAGCGAGCGAACCCGTCGCGAGGCCACCAGCGCTACGGGCCAGGGCGGCCGTACCATGGAGATCCAGCGCCTGATCGGTCGCAGCCTGCGCGCGGTGACCGACCTGAAGGCCCTCGGCGAACTGACCGTAACGGTGGACTGCGACGTGATTCGGGCCGACGGCGGCACGCGATGCGCGTCGATCAACGGGGCGTCGGCGGCACTGTACGACGCACTGCAACGTCTCAAGCTCAAGCATCATCCCATGGCGGGCATGGTCGGTGCGGTCAGCCTGGGCGTGGTCGACGACGAGGTGATGATCGACCTGGATTACAGCGAAGACTCGCGGGCCCAGACGGACATGAACATCGTCATGGCCGAGGGGGGCGGGTTGATCGAGGTGCAGGGCACCGCCGAGGGGCGTCCCTTCACGCGCGAGCAGCTCGACCGGATGCTCGACATGGCCGAAGGCGGCATCGAGCAGCTCATCAAGCTG
>DAOVZQ010000147.1 GCA_030635025.1 bacterium | reverse complement strand
CTACGAAGACGTATCCCTGGACGACCGCTAGATCGCTTGACAAGAGGGCCGGCGATTCGCCGGTCCTCTTCCTTTATCCCCGGACCCACTCATGCCGCTACCAGGACTCGAACAAACGGATTGGGATCTTCGCTGCCTCACCGTGGGACCGCTCATGATGAACGCCTATCTGTTGTCGTCCAAATCCGCAGATGAAGCCGTGCTGGTCGACCCCGGCGACGAGGCCGACCTCTTGCTGGACGCCATCGAGACATGCGGCTGCCGGCTGACTTCTTTGCTCTGTACACACGGACATTTCGATCATATCTCGGCCGCAGCCGAGATCCAGAAAGCTTGGGACCTGCCCCTGCTTGTCCATGCCGATGAGTCTTCGTTGGCCGAGCGCCTCAACGACACCCGTGCCGTTTACGGTTTCCCCCCCGTGGCGTCTCCCCGACTCGCAAAGCTGTCGTCAGCGGCAGAAGGAACCTTGCCCTTCGCCGGCGGCGAACTGCGCTGGCTCAAGGCACCAGGTCACAGCCAGGGACACGTGATTTTCCTGTTCGGTCAATCTGCCCTGGTCGGCGATGTGATCTTCAATGGATCGATCGGGCGAACCGATCTTCCCGGGGGTGACTTCGACACATTGGCCGCGAGCATCCGCCAACACCTCTACACGCTCAAAGAAGAAACCGTGCTCCATTCGGGGCACGGTCCTTCAACAACGGTCGGCGAGGAAATGCGGTCGAACCCGTTCGTTCGAGCCTAGCTTTTCTGGGCCTCGAGAGCGGCCTGGTTGATGGCCTCCAGCTTGTCGCCCTTCTTCTTCTCCAGCAGCTTGTGCCGGCGCATCAACTCACCCTTGATCCAGTCCCGGAACAGCGAAGCTCCCAGACAGCCCGAGTCGTACGAGTAGATGCTCTTGAAGTGCGACGGCGCCTCTTCGATCTTGATGTTGTTGGTGATCATGGTCTTGAAAACAGCGTGTTTGAACTCGCCGCGCATCTGCTTGGCTACGTGCTTTTCGAGATCGGTACGCCCGTCTTTCATGTTCACAAGCACACCCAGCACCTGCAGCCAGATGTTCTGACGCTCCTGGATCTTCTCGATGACGGCCCGCAATTGATGCAGGGTCGAAACCGACAGCCCCGTGCAGGGCGAGGGAATCAGGGCGTAATCGGCAGCCACTAGGGCGTTCTGAGTCAGGATGCCCAGGTTGGGCGGCGTGTCGATGATGATCCAGCCGTAGGACGAGGCGAGTCCCTGGGTGACCTTGAGCAGCCGATCTGTGATCTGTGTCCGGGAGATGCTGTCAAGAGACGGGCTCGATGGAATTATATCAATGTTCTCGTCGAAGACCGTCGAGGTGATGCCGTCCTGGGGCGTGATGGCCCTACGCAACACGTCGAAGATGGAACGGGCCGGGGCTTCGCCGTCGGGCTTACCGAGCAAGGCCGACGAAGCGCAGCCGTGGGGGTCCATATCGATGATAAGACAGGAGGATGTGATGTCGCTGTAGCGTGTCAGCCCGGCAGCGAGATTCAGGGCCGTGGTGGTCTTACCCGACCCCCCCTTGTGATTCACAACGGCGATCACGTTGCCCATATGGAGTTCTCCCTTTTCGGCGCGGAGGCGGTAATCGTGTGGAATGGGGACAAGCATGCAAGTATACGCATCTCGCCGCGATACGCAACCCGAATATCAGAGCAGAAACAGTATATCTGCAGCACGGCGTACGTAATACCTTGCGCTACCACCCATTATGGCGTTCTGATGAGGTATCCCATTAATCGCACACAAAGTGACAATAACTAACATTATCATGACGTTTAGATTTTCTGAAATAACTCATCAGAAGACAATCATCAACCCGAGTTCAACAACAACAAGATGCTGCGGCCCCAACTCGGTGTAGACCGTCCCCGAAGGCCAGGCCTCGTCTTGAATCCCGGAGGAATCGAACTGGTAAATCGTATCAGTGAGCTCCATGCGAACCCGCCATGCTCCGGAAAGACTATAAACAGAGCCCATGCCGAATTTCGGAGCCAGCCCCGACTGTTTCAAATACTCAGCCTTGCTGCTTACATCCTGGTAACAAAGTCCTATCACGACATAGGGAGAAAAAGACGCATCGGCCAACCTCTGTTGCCAGGTCAGACCTGCCCGGGCCATTGTCAAACTGTCGAATAAGACGGGTGTTACAAACTCGCCATCCTTGGCCAAGGCGGTGGCGTTCATCTCGGTCCAGGAAAAATCGATACGCAGCCAACCACGGGCAGTCATGCGCCGGGCCAAACCCAAAGAAACGATTGCGCTCTCGTCCAAGGTTACTGTGAACCGGCTGGATGTGAAAGTGGTGCCACCTGCGGGAATCGTCCACAATTGGTCGTCATCACTACGCACACGAAACAAATCCCCCCCCGCGCTGACTCCGCCTCCCACGTCGAACGTCCAGGTCGGCCTGGAGTCGGCATCCGAAAGCGACTCGGGTACTGTCCGGACACTCGAGGCCTCCACGACACGTGCATCGGCCAGTACGGCGTCGGCCTCTCCCACCACAACCGGCAAAAGCAGCAAAGCCAGGAGAATAACGACGGGTCGTTTATCTTGTGATCGAGTGCGCATCCGGACGACTCCTCTTCGGTCTTCTACGAGTGTGGGCTTGGTTCAATAAGAGCAAAGGTTTCCAAAGTTGCCCGGAGCCGGCGGAAATAGTCCATCTTCTCCTTGTTGGGAGCGTAGACTAGTAGGTCCAGGCAATACACGCGTCCACGAGACTCGTCCGCCACGAAATAGCACCAGAATGGACCTCCGACTTCGACACGACGACTGGTCCAGTTTCCGGCCAACTTCACGGCCGGTAGTCCTGCGACCGTTTCACGGCTCCAAA
Source organism: bacterium (assembly GCA_030635025.1). GTDB lineage: Bacteria > Krumholzibacteriota > Krumholzibacteriia > LZORAL124-64-63 > LZORAL124-64-63 > JAHIYU01. Next base: position 3,828 of record DAOVZQ010000147.1, on the reverse strand, counting down.
CGAAGGACTCCACGTCGATCACGCCTTCGTCGTGCATGGCCTCCCCCATGCGGGCTCGCAGGTCCGCAAGACCATCGCGGTCTTCAAGCCGATGCGTCGGAGACCCTGTTTCTTCCCACGCAATGGTTACTCCCCGTACGGCCGTGTCGGTGCGAATCCATTCCACACCGGAAAAGCCGCCGGGGCGCGTCTGGTTCTCTTGAAATACGTCCGGCAACTCAATTGCGAACCCGAACCGCCGCCAGGCGTTCTCGGCAATTCCCGGCAACAGGCCTTGCCGGCGGTTGTCCGCGACGATACGCCGGTCGATATCACGGGCCAATGTGTCGCGCAGGGCTTCGGCGCGACCATTGAGGGAGCGCACCAGATCGTTCGGATTGCGAGCCACAGCCACGATGGCCAACTGGTTGCGGAAGAAAGGATCCCGAACGGTCACCACCCCTCCACGACCGGAGGTAAGCTGTTTGAGAGTCTGGTCGGACAGGACTTTCTTGACCACGGATTCGACATCGCCGCCCGACCCCCAGCGACAGACGATCAGAATGTTGCGGTAGTTGCGACCATCGCGCCATCGATCAGGAGGGAAATCGTAGAAGCGGTATGTGTCCTCTTGCCTGATGATGAAGGACTGCTTGGGACTCAGAGTGTCACGGAAGCCCGTCAGATGTGTATCGAGTTCGGGATCGGACAGCATCACGGCTATATCGCCGTAGGATCCCACTGCTGAAATAATGCTGTCCCGGCCCTCCGTCTGGCACCCGATCAACTGCGGGATAAATACGAGTGCCGCCCCGAGAATCGTGACGGCACGCAATATACTCGACATGGTTACTACTCCGAATCTGGGATCAATGCGTCTCCTCACTGCTATCAGATTCAAGATAGTTGATTTCCACGTCTGCAAGCAACGATTTAAGATTGGTGTTCTCCGACTGCATCTGCTGCAGCATGAATCGTAAACGTCCGTTCTCATCGCGCAGATTGGCAATGGCCGTAAGATCCTCGATATCGGCGCCGCTCCAGGTGGAAGGCACCCAGCCCGAACGGTCGAGGAGATTGGGTCGAGTTACGCGACCTCCACTCACCGTTTGCCCAAATCCGCCCGCCCCCGGCAGCAGGGTCCTGTAGCGAGGTTGGTTCAGGGATCGCCGATCCGAGTCACCTGCGCTCAGTGTGACCGGTGAAACGGAACCGTCTGCAACGGTCTCGGCGATTTGATACTCGCCGGTAGCGGATGGCGAGCCCACGGTATGAGGCATCACCCAGATCGCGAACGCCACGGCGACGGCAACGCCCGCCAGCGAGGAAAAGGCGAAGGAACGCAGCCAGTCGGCGGGTCCACGGGATGGCTCCTCCCACGGGATACCGTTCCCGGCGGCCTCCTTCATGGCGCGATTCAACTTGAGCTGTAGCGTCCACTCGAAAGACTCCGAAGGCTCGGCGGTTGTAGCCCTCAGCAAACGGCGCCCCCTCTCGAGGTCTCCACGATAACCTGCACAAGCGGTGCAACGTCCTACGTGCTCTTCGAGCGATCGAAGCTTACGGGCCGGCAGCAGGCCGTCCATCTCCTGGTTGATTAGTTTCCTTGACGTGAAACAGAGCATCAATGTCCTCCAGGACGTTGTCAGGTCTCTCCGTTGGTGTTCATCTCGGCTTCGAGGCGTTCGAGATCCACGAGCAGGGTCTCGTTACTGAGAAGCGGCTTGATGTTCGCGCGGAAACGGTTCCGAGCCCGGTTGATCCGGGAGCGGACCGTCCCCAGCTTCAATCCGGTCACCTGCTGGATCTCTTCGTACGACAGCTGTTCGATCTCGCGCAGCAGAAAGGGAATCCGATACTTTTCGGGAATCTGCGCTGTCGCTTCGGCCATGAGGTCCCCCAGTTCGCGTCCCTCCAACTGCAGGGTCGGATCAGCGTGGGGATCCGGCGGATCGAGGGGAATGTCGTCATCGCTCAGCGGTGCGGGATCCAGGTTCAGCATGTACGGCGTACGTTTGCGTTTGCGCACGCGGTTACGAACCAGATTGGTTGCGATGGTGAAAAGCCACGTGGAGAATCTGGCTATTTCACGATACTTGTCCGCGTGGATATATGCACGGATGAGTGTGTCCTGGGCCAGTTCCTCGGCTTCGACCGGATCGGCAACCATTCTGAGGATGAAACTGAACAGACGACCCTTGAAACGCCTGACCAGTTCGTCGTAGGCCCGTTTCTGTCCCTGCTGCACCAGAGCGATCAAATCCTCGTCGCGTAGATCGGCATACGCGGCGCGTCCTTGTCGGCCCGGATCTGGAGTTTTGTCTGTCATGTACATCGTCGGCTCCTCGCAGGGGTGGCGGGGCATTGACTGGAGTTCTACTCCGGCGGTGCGTGTCGAGTTCCCGTCCCGTGTCCGGATAATCGTTTCATTTGCAGAAGCTCAGCCAAGGGCCACATGGGCAGGAAGACCTCGTCTGGATCGTAGGCAGCGCGCCATATGTGTCCACTGGTTACATGCAAAACGCCGCTGCGACGGGACGACCTGAGTTTCCAGACTCCGGGCTCGGTGAAGTCGACACGCCAAATCTCACCACGACCGCCACGGCCGCGGCCTCTACCCTCCAGGGTTCCTTTCAGATTGGACTCGTATGAACCAGACCAATCCACGATCATCGATCCGTTGGTTTCGACGCCGGTATGCCATGGGAGACGGGGACGAATCCGATACTGTCCGGCATCACTGACCGTGGCACCGTTTGATCGTAGGGCCGCTACCGATCCGGACCCGCTTACGGCCAGTTCCAACAAGGCGCCCATCATGTTGGCCTCATGTGCGGGGATCGATTCCAGCTTATCGCGCCATGGTTGAATGTACGCAGCCGAACCGTCGGTTGATACCACCGTCCAGCCCTGCCCCTCCTGATCAAGCAGCGATACCAGTGTATCCCGTGTTTCGCGGATCGCCTCGGCCACGGCGAACTCTATGCGCCATCGTCCGACCGCATCCATAAGCCAACAGGCGTCTCCGGTAAATTCCCGCCCCCATACACTGAAGCGCCAAACGGCGGTATGCAGTTCCCCCGTGGGAGCATCCCGGGTCTGAGTGTCCTGATGACCCGCGGACTGTACCGGCATCAACAGCAGGGACAACCAAAAGAGCAGGCGGATGGTACGTGCAGAATTCATGGCTTGAGCGGCTCCAGATCCTTGATGACCGGCACGAGAGTCGTTTCGTCACCCCCAAGCGAAAGCGCGCGTTTGAGTATCTCCAGGGCGCGTTCGTGGCGGCCGAGCTCGATCAGCACCAGCCCCAGATGCTCCAGGATTTCGGGATCCTCGGGCAGAACGTTGGCTGCCTGTACCAGGTAATCGAGAGCCTCGGTATATGCGCCTTGTCGATAAAAGAGCCAGCCCAGCGAGTCCAGAAATGCCGGATTGTCAGGGCTCTGCTTCAGCGCGTTGCGAATGAGGCGTTCGGATCTTTCGAGGTCGATGTTCTGATCGGCTAGAGTATAGCCGAGAGCGTTGAGTACGACGGGATCATCACCGTGTGTTTCTATCAGCAGTTCCAGGATATCCCGGGCCTCTCCCCTTCGCCCGACCTGTTCGAGGGCCAAGGACAAATTGAGTTGGGCTTCACGGGCGATTTGGGGAGACCTCGCAGCGATTTCATAACTGGGTATGGATGCAGCATGGTCTCCCATGGCCTGAAAGGTGGCCCCGACCATCATGTGACTCGCCGGCGGATCATCTTCGGTCAACAAGGATTGCGCCTTTGCAGCCAAGGCGAGGACCTCTGTGCGGAGGGGATCATCCGTCGGCAGACGCTCAGCGTGCTCAAAGGTTTCG
>DAOVZQ010000031.1 GCA_030635025.1 bacterium | reverse complement strand
GTTGAGTCTGACGTTCGACCAGCTCGTTCTTGATGGTCCGGTTGTGGTGCATGATCCAGCCACCCACGTAGGCGCCGGCGAAGAGCACGAGCCAGAAGGAGACCAGACAGACGAACACGTAGAGCAGGTCGTGATACAGGACACCGACACCCTCCAGGTGGTGGTGCGGCAGAACACCAAAATGCTCACCCAGCACGTCGAAACTGAAGAGTAGGGCGCCGAAGAGTGCGACCTGATAGGCGTCCCGGCTCTTGAAGAGCAGGCTCGCGATCAGCACATGGATGACGTAGATGAAATAGAAGGGATTCTCGAGTCCGCCGGTCAGATTGATCAGGATGGTCAATAGCAGCAGATCGACGAGCATCTGCACCTTCACCACGCGCAACTCGTCCTCGATGACCAGCGGAGCCACACGCCTGTTGCGCAGGAAATAGACGACGTTGAGCAGGATCATCGCGACGGCCGTGACGATGATCGGCATCTGGGGCAAAGGAATGTTGGCCACGGCCCCGGCCAGTGACGACAGGATGATCACACCCACCGCCGCACCCCACCGCATCTTGACGAACCAGTCGGAACGCACGCGCAGCGAGGCGGCCGAGACGAACTGGGCCGACTCGACGACGACGGGTTCTGGTGTGGGGGCGTCAGGTTTCATCACGACGTCGCCGGTAGATGCTTTCGTATGTAGTCCACGAGTCGCTGTGGACTGAGTGGCTTCTCCAGGAATTCGTCCACGGGCAGGAACTCGGCGTCCTGGTCGGGATCGAAGTCGAAGCCGGTCTGATCGGACACCGCGGTGAGCATGATGATGGGGATGTCCGATGTGAGCTCGTTGCCGCGCAGCTCGTAGGCCACCTGGAATCCCTCGTCGATCTCACTCATCATGACGTCCAACAGGATCAGATCGGGCCCCTGCTCGCGGGCCAGTTCGAGACCGTGGGTACCGTTCTGGGCGTCGATCACAGCGTAGCCCTCGTTCTCGAGGGTCAGACGAATAATCTCCACCAGATCGATATCATCGTCAATGACCAGGATGGTCCGCTTCATCGTCTCGTACCTCCGCTTGGATGAGCTGGAGTACCTCGGGAACGGCCGACGCGACGGCGTCGGATAGGCCCCGGTCAATTCTAATCTCTTCTGGTTCCACACCCAGGATCACGACGCGCCTGGGCATGCATCCGATCGATTCCGCCATGGCGAATGTCTCCGCCAGCCCGAAGCCGTGCAGCGACAAGTGATCCCATTGGATGCGCAACCTGGCCTGTTCAGGCGTGAACCTTTGGACGCGTCCAGGTTCGCATCCCATCATGGCCGCATCGATGACCACGTTCAAACCGTCGGGCTCGAAGCGGTCTATCAGCGAGAGGGCGTCCGTGCCGGCGTCGATCAGCTCGGCGTCGGGAAACAGGTTGTCGGCGCGAATGCGGTCCAGCACGGCGGCGCCCACACCGTCGTCCCCGTACAGGGAATTGCCCACCGCCACGATCTTCACGTCCGCCTCACTTGACGAATTTCACGTCCAGCATGTGCACCGAACAGGAGATGCACGGGTCGTAGGCCCGGACGAGCATCTCCAAAAGGTGCGCGATCTCTTTTTCGGGTCGGTCCAGGACCTCGGGCACGATCTGCCGCATGTCGTCGTCGATGTTGCCCAGGTTCTGCCCCGTGGGAATAACACAGTTGGCCGCGGCGATCCGCCCCTGCCGGTCGTAGGTGTACTCGTGGTAGAGGATGCCGCGCGGGACCTCGGTGGCGCCGATGCCGGTGCCGAATCGGGTCGGTTCCTGGTTGGGCTGCTCGTCGACGATGCCGCGCGTGAGGAGCTCGTCGATGATCTCGACACTGTCCAGCGCGCAGTGCACGGCCTCGACGACCTGGGCGATGGTGTTCATGAACGGGTTGTAGCAGCCGGGCTCCAGACCGAGCTTTCCGGCCACGGCCAGGGCGGCCGGGCAGAGACGGTCGTGGTTGTTGTTCCAGCGCGCCAACGCGCCCACCATATAACTCGACCGGTTGACTTTGCAGTGCTTCGACGTGCTGTGGGGCACGATGAACTCGTTGGTCATGCCGAGGTATTCGGCGTCGGAAACGCGTCCCGTGTCGGTCGAACAGATGTCACCGTCGTAGAGAGCATAGTCGTCGTCGCTACGCAGCGAGATGTATTCGGTCTCGCGCGTGAAAGCGGGGATCTCGGCGGCGAGCGATGCGAGGACTTCGGCCACGAAGGCGAGGTCCGGCACCATCTGATTCTCGAGCTTCTCCTTGAGAGACAGGAGCTGGGCCGGGGTCGGCAGCGCGGTGAACCCCCCAGGAACGCAGGAGATGGGATGTACGGCCCGACCGGAAATCACTTCCGCGATCTCGTTGGCCAGGCGCTTCATGCGCAAGGCGGCCTTGACCACGTCGGGATGGGACGCCACCAGCGGAAACACAGAGCCGACCTTCAGGAAATCGGGCGCGGCCAGAAACAGGGCATGCAGGATATTGGACTGCAGGGTCGCACCGTGCACAAGCAACTTGCGCAACAGCACCGTCTGCTCGCTGACCTCCAGGCCGAGGGCCTGTTCGGTCGCCTTGAACGATGTCATCTGATGCCCCAACGAACAGATGCCGCAGATCCGCGACGTTATGATGGCCGCCTCGTGGAAACTGCGTCCCTTGAGCATCGCCTCGAAGTACCGCGGCGCCTCGACGATCTCCAGTCGCGCTTTTTCAAGTACGCCGTCGGTCATGTTCACGACGATGTTGCCGTGGCCCTCCACCCGCGTCAGGTGGTGGACCTTGATGTCGAGGTTCGTGCTCATGAGGTCACCCCTTCGAGCTGATTGGCGTTGAACATCTGCAGCTTCTTACGGGCCTCGTCCATGGACAGGCCCTGAGCGACCAGGATCTCCTCCATGGCTTCGAGCCTGGGATCGGTAACAAGTCCGCGACAGCCGATACACATCTGGCCGAAGGTCGGACAGTGGGCGTCACAACCGGCCCGCGTCACGGGACCGAGGCAGATCATACCCTTCTCGACGACGCACTCGTTCTCCTTGAGCTTGCACTCCACGCAAACGGCGTAGTCCTCCTGGACGGGCTGCTTACCCATGACCAGGGACGTGAAGACCTTCAGGAATTCGAGCTGGGTCATGGGACAGCCACGTATGGAATGGTCGACCTCCACGACGGCGCTCAGGGGCAGCGCGGGCAGGGTCGGGAAGAGGTACTTGTCCTTGCCGTAGACCTCCTCGCGCACCTCCTCGATGGGCCGGATGTTCTTCATGGCGTTGATGCCGCCGAGCACCGCACAGGCACCCACGGCCACCAGCACTTTCGACTTGCGCCGGATCTCATGGATGCGTTCGATGCAGTCGGGCGTCGACAGAGATCCTTCCACGAACGCGATATCCAGTTCATCCGCCCGACCGTCCATGGCCTCGCGCCACTCGACGATTTCCACATGCTCCAGGATATCCAGGAGCTGATCCTCGAAATTGAGATGATTGAGCTCGCACCCCTCGCAGCCCGTGAAGTCGAAGATGCCGATGCGCGGTTTAAGCGCCATTACAACGCCTCCTGTAGGCTCTTGAGCTCGAGACCGTTGTAGACCGGACCCTCGGTGCACACGAAAGTATTGTTGATCTGACAGTGACCGCATTTACCCACGCCGCACTTCATGCGGCGTTCCAGCGACATGAATATCTCCTTCTCGGGCAGTCCTTTCGACCGCAGGGCGAGCTGCACGTAGCGATACATGACCGGAGGACCGCAGACGCAGGCCACGGTCCGACTGAGGTCCAACTCCAGCCGAGGAATCAGGGTGGTGATCACGCCCGTATTGCCCGTCCATTCATCGGAACCCACGTCTACCGTCACATGATGCTCGATGCGCGGGTCCTGGTCCCAAAGTTTGCGCTCGTCGTTGAAGAGAAGCTCGGCGTCGCTATGAGAGCCGTAGCAGATAATCAGGCGGCCGAAATCGTCGCGCCGGTCGATGGCGTAGTTGATCAGCGAGCGCATGGGTACCAGACCGATGCCGCCGGCGATGATCAGCAGATCCTTGCCGCGCAGGGCCTCCATGTCGAAACCGTTCCCGAAGGGACCCCGGATGCCGACCTTCTCGCCCGGCACCAGACGGTGCATCATCTCGGTCAACATGCCCACCTTGCGCACGCCGAGCTCGAAACTGCCCAACCGGGTGGGCGACGAGGAGACGGAAAACGGCGCCTCGCCCGCACCGAACATCGACACGGCCACGAACTGTCCGGGCTTGTGCCCCAACTCGCGACCCTCGGGCAAAACGATCTCGTAGAGCTTTTCCTGGTCCGTCAGATCCTTGACCGCGACGATCTCCGCCATTTCGGGCAGATAGAGATCCCTGGCTCCGGCCGGATCCATGAGTTTGTGCTCGGTCATCTGGGTCTCCTTCACAAGGTCGCCGCGGCTATACCGCGGCCCGGCTCTTGTCGTACTCGTTGACGAGCCTGTTGACGATGTTGACGATGCTGATGCCGGCGGTGCAGTTCATCGTGCAACGCCCGCAGCCCACGCACCAGGGTTCACCGGTCTCATCCGAGATGTACTTGAACTTGCGGTACACGCGGTGACGCTGGCGGTCGGCCAGGTTTTCGCGAAACACCTCTCCCCCGGCGACTTCTCCGAAGCCCCGCAACATGCAGCTGTCCCAGGAGCGCGTGCGCGTGCCGTGGGTGACGGTTACATCGACATGATCTTCGACGTTGAAGCAGGAGCAGGTGGGGCAGATGAGATTGCAGGTGCCGCAACCCGTGCAGTGCGCGGCCTCATCACTCCAAACGACGCTGTGATATCCGTGATCGAAAACATCGAGGAGCTTGCCCTGCGGTACGTAGATGTGCTGCTCGAAATGAGCCGAGGCCGGTAGGGCTCCCTCGTATACGGGCATGTCGAAACCCTGGAGCAGGTCTGTGCCGGCTTCGGTCAAGGCCTCCACGGCATAACCGTCGTCCACGATGTGCAGGAAGACGTCGAAGCCTGTGGTGTCATTGGTGCCGATGCCGACCGAGCCCGAGAAATGGTGCTTGTCCGGAGTGAAGGATACGCCGACGAACACGGCGCCCTGTCGACGCGCGAGGTAGTTCCGCTCCGGGTTGCCCTGGGAATAGACGTAGTCGAGCCGCATGACGGCGTGCAGATCGTACGAGTGGACGCCCAGAAATACGGCATCGAACGGCTTGAGCTCCGGCTCCGTGAACGAGTTCTCGACCAGATTGAAGTCGAGCAGGTCGTCCTGCGGCGGTAAGAAGAATTTTTTAATGGAATGGAGCGTGCGCGGATAATCGAGCACCACGTCATCCGGTTTTTCAACCTGATCGAAAACGAAGGACGAGCGTCCCTTCGCATGGGGTGCGTAAACCGGCTTGTTTTCCTGAAGATGGGTCACAAAATCGACGACCCGGTCGTTGTCCAACATCATCGCCGTCATACGCGCGCTCCTCTTGAGTGGGTCGGACGGTAAAAATTCAACCCGTACGCGACAAATGTTATTGTTGTCACACATGCTGTCAAGAATTAAACAACCTTCTCGACAGCCAGGGCTCACGCAATCGAAATCCCTCTATCACCCTACTCGGAACCAAGATACGAGATTCGAGCTAAGCAAGATCGAGTCCGGATCGCGAACGAAGCGTTTCTTCACAGGATGTGAAGACAAACAGCCTGTTTAAGCAGGCTCTCACAGGAGTCTCGAATCAGCAAGACGTTTGTATCGCTATGTTATTCAAGATGTTACAGCTTCGTGTATTGATATTGGCTCACAATATGCAACTTCACACTCAAGTCAACGATATCTCCAGCCGGGAGGCGACCATGTTCGACAGGATTCCCCACCCCCACAGGCGTCTGACGGTCGTTTGCGTAGCCCTGATAATGATATTGATCGCCTCACCCGCCGTGTCTGAAGATCGCACTGGTGGTGAAATCCGGGCCGGTTTAGGCGCAGTGCCCGTGCAGACCCTCTTCGAACTGTTCACGGACATCACTTTGGCCACGCTGTCCATCGGCACGATCGAGCCATCAACCGAGTCGGAAAACACGACCCTGTTCGTGGAATACGTCAAACCCTTGGGCGCCAAATCGCGTTTGATCACTCATTTCAACTATACGAGCTACGAAAAACAGTACGTGATCAGGAGTTCGGGCCAGATCGCCGGCGATGTAACCGACGACTTCTACACCTTCATGCTGGGCGTGAAGCACTACTACGTCAAAACGTCTTCGTTCGGAGTGTATATCGACCTCATGGGCGGTGTGTCATTGCTGCGTTCGACGACGAACATCGACGAGCTCGAGACCGACAACGCCTACCTCTTCGCCTTTCAGGTGACGCCCCTGGGCCTACGGATCGGTGGAGCCACCGCCGTCGACCTGGCGGTGGGGCTCGGTTACAAGGGCATCGTGACGCTCGGACTGGGATACGAGTTCTAGCTGACCGGTCAATCGAACGACAAAGGCCCGCCCCCGAAGGGACGGGCCTTTTCGATACCGATAACCGTTCGGATCAGATCAGCAGCGGTGCGATCACCAGGGAAATCACCGACATCAGCTTGATCAGGATGTTCAGGCTGGGGCCGGACGTATCCTTGAAGGGATCGCCGACGGTGTCGCCGACCACGGCGGCCTTATGGGCATCGCTGCCCTTGCCACCGTAGGCGCCAGCCTCGATGTGCTTCTTGGCGTTGTCCCAGGCGCCGCCGGCGTTGGACTGGAACAGGGCCATCAGCACGCCCGTGGCGGTTACGCCGCAGAGCAGGCCACCGAGCATCTCGGTGCCGCCGAGGAAGCCCACGGCCACCGGCGTCAGAATGGCGATCAGCCCGGGTGCGATCATTTCACGGATGGCCGCGGTGGTGGAGATATCCACGCAACGACGGAAGTCGGCGGTGGCTTTGCCTTCCATCAGACCGGGGATCTCGCGGAACTGACGGCGCACTTCTTCGATCATCTTGAAGGCGGCGCGACCCACGGCGGCCATGGCGAAGGAACTGAACAGGAACGGCAGCATGGAGCCCAGCAACAGACCAACCAGAACCAGAGGGTTCAGCAGGTTGATCGTCTCCAGGCCGACCGCCACGCGGTAGGCGCTGAACAGGGCCAGGGCGGTCAGGGCAGCCGAACCGATGGCGAAGCCCTTGCCGATCGCCGCGGTGGTGTTGCCGACCGCGTCGAGCTTGTCGGTGCGCGCCCGAACCTCTTCACCCAGGCCGGCCATCTCGCTGATGCCGCCCGCGTTGTCGGCGATGGGTCCGTAGGCGTCGACGGCCAGCTGGATACCGGTCGTCGAGAGCATACCCAGAGCCGCGATGGCGATGCCGTACAGACCCGCCACCTCATGAGCGATCAGGATCACGGCGCTCAGCACGATGATCGGCATAAAGGTCGACTGCATGCCCAGGGCCAGACCGTTGATGAGGTTGGTGGCCGCGCCGGTCTCCGATGCCTTGGCAATGCCCAGGACCGGGGCGCGGTTCTCAGCCGTGTAGTACTCGGTGATCATGCCGATAGCGATACCGCCGCCCAGGCCGGCGATGGTCGCCCAGAAGACGCCCATGAACTTGTCGGCCGGGAGCATCATCTTGGCGGCGAAGTAGGTGACGACCAGCATGATGATGCTGGCGCCGAAAGTGCCCATGTTCAGAGCGGTCTGCGGATTGCCGCCCTCGTTGGTGCGCACGAAGAAAGTACCGATGATCGAGACCACGATGCCGGCGGCGGCCAGGACCAGGGGCAGCATGACGGCGTTGATGTCGCCGTTGCCCACGAAGGCCACGCCCAGGATCATCGAACCCACGATCGAGCCCACGTAACTCTCGAAGAGGTCGGCGCCCATGCCGGCCACGTCGCCCACGTTGTCGCCCACGTTGTCGGCGATGACGGCGGGGTTGCGGGGATCGTCCTCGGGGATGCCGGCCTCGATCTTACCGACCAGATCGGCGCCCACATCGGCCGCCTTGGTGTAGATGCCGCCACCCACACGGGCGAACAGCGCGATCGAGGAAGCGCCCAGCGAGAAGCCGGACAGAACCTGCAGCACGCGGCTCATGCCCCACTCGACACCAAACATCTTGTCGTAGGTCAGGAACAGGACGCTCAGGCCGATCACGGCCAGGCCGACCACGCACATGCCCATGACGGTGCCGCCGCTGAAGGCGACGCCCAGGGCCTTGTTCAGGCTGGTGCGGGCCGAGGCGGTGGTGCGCACATTGGCCAACGTGGCGATCTTCATGCCGAAGAAGCCCGCCAGGCCGGAGCAGAACGCGCCGAAGGTGAAGGAGAGACCGATCAGCCAATGGGAGTTCTCAAGGCTGGCGTTACCAAAGGCCAGCAGCACGGTCACGATGATGACGAAGACCCCGAGCACCTTGTACTCGCGGCCCAGAAAAGCCATGGCGCCTTCCTGAATGTGACCGGCGATAGTCTGCATGGTTTCGTTGCCCGCGTCCTGTTTCTTGACCCAGGCCGTCTTGTACAAGGCGAACAGCAGCGCAAGTACACCGGCCGCCGGGATCAGATAGATCATGTTGCCCATTTGAGTGTCACCCTTCGTGTGGACGTGGAAGGAAGGAAGCGCCGTCTCTGCGCTTCCACCGCGAAATCCCTCTTCTTCGCGGACATTTCAATGAGCGATCATCTCATGGTTGATCGCCCTGACATCGACTCTCGACGATAATGAACAGAGTCTTTCTCTGCAAGTCGATTCGTGTTTGTTGAACGGGGCGGCCGTTTCGGCCGCCCCCAGGATTCTCGAACACTATCGAGGATTTGTCATTTCCCCTGGATGCTCAGCAGCTCCACGTCGAAGATCAGCGTGGAGTTTGGCGGAATCACCTGTCCGGCGCCGCGAGCGCCATAGCCCAGTTCGGGCGGGATGATCAGCGTCCGCTGGCCACCGATCTTCATACCCTGGACACCCTGGTCCCAGCCCTTGATGACGCGGCCCTGTCCCAGCGGAAATTCGAAGGGTTCGTTGCGGTTGTGCGAGCTGTCGAAGGGCTCGCCCACCTTGGCGCCGTCCTCGTAGAGCCAGCCTGTGTAGTGGACCGACACCAGGTCGCCGGCTTCGGCCACGGCCCCCTCGCCCACCACGGTATCCTCACTCTGAACACGCGTGATCCCCAGCAGTTCGACCTCGAAAAACAGTATCGAGTTGGCTGGAATGTTGGGGCGATCGGCGGTGCCGTAGGCCAATTCGGGTGCAATGGTCAACTCGCGCTTGCCGCCGATCTTCATGCCGGGGATACCCTCGTCCCAGCCCTTGATGAGCGAGCCGACACCCACGGGGAAGTTGACCGACTCGCCCCGTTCGACTGAACTGTCGAAGGGCTCGGGCGCCTTGACGCCTTCGGTCAGCACCCAACCGGTGTAATGCACTTCGATCAGGTCGCCCTTGGCGGCAACGTCGCCGGTGCCTTCGACGACTTCGACGTAGGTCAAGCCTTCCATCACGGTCACTTCCTGCGGCCCGGCCGCGGTTTCGGCGTTTTCCTTGCAGCCTGCCGTCAGTACGGTCAGCATCAGCAACGCCAGGGTCAGGATGGTCAGGGATCGCTTCATGTCATTTCCCCTTCTCGGGTCGGTGTCCATCTGGGCCTTTCGGCCACGAGATCGTGCCAATATAGTCGGGGTCCACACACGGACCAACAACGACTTGATGTCCGGATCAGGCGCCGGGTCGCCGGTTCGCAAAAATCTCCCGGTGATTGAGGGACACGTATTCCCAGACCATTGCAAGGGCCAACGAGCCGAGCAGACCCATCAGGGTCAACAGTCCCACCGCCCGTTGTTTGCGCGGACGGACCGGCCGCTCGCTGACGGCGATGGTGCCGATCTTCTCCAAGGGCGTCAACGCCTCGACCCTCGACTGCAGCAACCGCATCTCGTCCTCGATGTCGATCCGTTCCTGTTGCAGCGTCCGGTCGCGATTGATCTCCATCTCCTGGATTTCCGATTCGAGCATCGCCTTGTGATAGGCCAGATCGTAGTTTCGCTGGAGCAGATCGGCCTCGTGCTTGTAGGACTCGATCGCGTTGGTGTGACGCAGGCTCGTGGCTTCCAGTTGATCAGCCCACAGCCCGCTCTGCATATCGAGGCTGTTCATGAGCATGCGACCGGCCATGGCGGTCTTGTCCTGGGCCATCTCCCACCAAAGGAAGGGCAGGCGATCGGTGTCGGGAACCGATGCAAGGGTCGAATCCATGTCACCCTGGCGAGTCTCCTTGTCGCGCATGCGATCCAGGTAATAGGACATCTCCACCAGACCGGTGCGCGTGGAATCGACGCCGGCTTCCAGGATGCCCGCCTTCGCATTGCGCAGCCCCTCCTGCGCCAGGTGTTCCTTGACCCTCAGGTCGAGACGCTGCTGCTCGATATCGATCCCCGTGAGCTCCTGCTGCTTGCGGCCAATCTGCAGGTCGAGCAGATCCTTCTTGATGGTGATGTTGTCCCGGTCATTACCCAGATTCTCGATCCGGTTCTGCAGATCGGCGCGGGTCAGGGACAGGCTGTTACCCACCGAATTGATCTCGGCGTATTCGTTGAAGGTCTCGATCGACGCGGCGAGAATGCCGAGGGCCTGCATGGGGTCGGGGCTCAAGGTTGTCAGGGTTACCACATCGCCGCCCTGAACGCCCACGCCCCGCGGAATGAACTCGGCCATTATGTC
>DAOVZQ010000229.1 GCA_030635025.1 bacterium | reverse complement strand
GCGGGAATTATCCGTGAAGAGGGTCGAATCATTTTCAGCGAACCCCAGGCTGCGGACGGTCTGACTCCCTTGTTCCTGACCACTTCAGAAACACTGGAAGATGAAATCGACGGCCTATCGTCGACCTGGTCCATAATAGTCGATCCGTTACCCGGCCTGGCGGTTGGAGCCTCGTATACGACATCTCACGACTGGGACGTGACGCGCACACAGAAGATGCAGGGCATACCCGGCGACGTGGCTACGGACTACAGCGTGTCGATGCCTGCGCTCTGGAGTGTGGGTGCGGCGGTGAATCTCACCGATCGCTGGCGCATAGGGACCGAGTACGAGAGCCAGCCTTTCTCGAAACTGGAGGGCCGTGCGGATTGGGAAGCCGTCATGGTCGACGCCTGGCGCTTCGGTGTGGGTCTTGATCGTACCGAAGCCTACGCCCGGCGAGCCGGACGCAGGAATCTGCCCCTGCGACTCGGCTTCTCGGTGCAGAGATGGCCCTATCTCATCGACGGCGACGAGATCATCGAACGACGGGTCAGCGCGGGAACCGGGTTCCCATTCCGCGAGCGAAGCGGACATCTGGATCTCGCCCTATCCTATGCTTGGATCGGTGAGTTGGGTACGAACGGCAATCAGGATCGCGTATGGCGTTTCACGGTCTCGTTGGCCGGTCTCGAAAAATGGTGGTAATCGCATCAGCCGTCCAGCGGTGACGGCGCACAATTCGGATACCGAGGAGAGATCCCATGAACAGCGCGCGCAAGAACACACTTATCGGTTTGTCGGCCCTTCTGGTTCTCCTGTCATCGCTCATGTTTATGGTGGGGTGCCGAGACAACGTGGAGCCCACGGACCTGGAGCGGGTTCTGGCCGAGTTCCGCAAGTTGCCCGTCGAGGAGCAGGAGAGCGCGCTGCGCGACTTCACGGCCACCGATGATCCGGACGTCAAATACGCATGGTACGAACTCGGCAATAATTACTACAAGCGATCCCACAGCGAGGAAGCGGCGCCCGGCGAGGGATCGCTATCCGGCTTCAACGCACTGCTCGATTCGGCGCTCGTATTTTTCGACAGGGCCACCGAGTTGGATTCCACCTTCGTAGAGGCCATCGTCAACTCCGGGCTGATCTGGGATGACATCTGCGACGGCCGGACGCCGGAAGCGCGTCAGGCCATGATGAAGGCCGTGAAACAATATGAGCGGGCCATCGACTTGCGGCCCGAAGACGAGAAGGCCCGCTGTAATCTCGGCTCCCTGTATTTCCGCAAGCGCCAGTACCAGCCTGCACTCGAGCAGTTCAAGGCCGTCCTGGAGGTAAATCCCCAAAGCGCCCTGGCTCACTTCAACATGGCCATCATGTTCGCCGAGTCCCAGATGTACCACGAGGCCATCACCGAGTGGGAACTGGCGGCCGAGTATGACAAAGAGGGCGAGATCAAGGAGCGCTCCACCGAGAACGTCCGGGTCATGAAGGACCTGATGAACACCAAGATACCGGAGAGCCTGACGACGAAGACCGCCGTCCAGGGGTCTTGAGTTTGTCGAGGATCCCGGGCCGACCGACTCGGCGAGGTGAGTGATGGATTTCCCCCTGACGGTGCCCGCGGATTTGAGAGCGGCCGTGCCGCCGGGCAGCAGCGTCCTGCTCGGAGTCAGCGGCGGCGTCGACAGCAGCGTTGCCCTGGCCCTGCTCGCACACCTCGGTTGTGACGTCCACTGTGTGACCTTCAAGAACTTTTGTACGGCCAAGGGTGAATTCGGCGGGGACGACAATCGGTCGTGCTGCTCGCTGGATGCCATAGACGACGCCCGTCGTCTGGCGGCTCGTTTCGGTGTCCGTCACTGGGTCAGCGGTGTCGAGGATCTCTTCCACGAACAAGTCATCGATCCCTTCGTACAGTCGTATCTAGACGGGTTGACCCCGAATCCCTGCGTGAACTGCAATACGACGGTCCGCTTTCCGCAACTCGCCCAACGGGCCGATGAACTCGGTGTTGACCTGATCGCGACCGGACACTATGCCCGTACGCAACGGACGGCGAACGAAGTCCGGCTGCTGCGTGGAATCGACACGGAAAAAGATCAGTCCTATTTTTTGCACGGACTGGACCAGACTCTGCTCAGGCGGTGCGTGTTTCCGCTCGGCGGGTACGAGAAGACCCAGATCCGGGTGGCAGCAGCCGAGTTGGGTATCGCCGCGGCCTCGCGTCCCGACAGCCAGGAAATCTGCTTCGTGCCCGACGACGACCGTACCTTCCTTTTCGCTGGACGGGGTGGGGATACCCCCGGCGATATCATGGATTCGTCAGGCCGGGTTCTGGGTCGCCATCAGGGGCTGATCCGGTATACGGTGGGACAACGTCGTGGATTGGGTATCGCCGCGCCTGAACCCCTCTATGTTCTGGCTCTGCGGTTGGGCGAGAATGCGCTGATCGTCGGACCGCGCAGTGAACTGGATGTGACGCATATCGTTTGCGACGCTTTTCTGAGAACGTCGCCGTCTTTTCCGGAGCGGGGGCCGGATGACACCGCTAATCCCGAGATCGAGGCTCAGATCCGGTATCGTCATCGGGGTGTCCCGGTCACGCGCTGGGACAGTCGGGATGGACGACTCGAAATCGATCTGACCGGCCCGGCGCAAGCGGTGGCACCCGGGCAGTTCCTAGTACTCTATGACGGTGAGCGGGTGGTAGGCGGTGCCCGTATCGTTAGTGCGAATTGACCAGGGAGGGTTCGAATGTCCAAGGCTCTGCGCCGGTTTTTGCGTGTCGTCGGCCTGATCATCCTTGTGGGGGTCGTGGCCGGTGTGGCGGTGCGTCTGTTCGTGCCGGCCGACAAGCTGGCCGTCATCATCGCCGAACGCATTGAAGAGGCGACCGGCGGTACTGCGGGATTCGTGAGCGCCGAGGTGGACGTATGGCCAAGGCTGCGCCTGGTTCTGGCGGACGGGGCCGTGATCGGAACGGGGGAAGCCCTGACCTCGAAAACCGGCACACAAGTCGATATCGAGAGTTATGCCGCGCGTTTCCGCCGACTCGAAATATCACTCGCCTGGGGGCCGTTGCTCAAGAGGCGAATCGAAGTGGGAAAGGTCCGCTTGGTCCAGCCGAGTATCGAGCTGGTCACGGGCGTCGAATCAAGTGATTCGCTGCCGCCGGGAAACGCGGCTTTGAACCACGGCGTTGCACCGCCATCCCGAATGCCGGTCGCTCTCATCATTGCCGGATTGGAAGTGTCGGACGGCAAGATCCTCTGGACGGACGCCGCCGAGGGCCGGCGGGTACAGCTTGACGGCTGGAACCAGGAAGTGAGCATCGGGGATGCGACCCTATTGCTGGAAAGGTTGAATGCCTTCGCCGGTAACGCCCCGGTTCCGGCCGCTGTTTCGGAGCCCTCGACGCTCGATCTCCGTACCCAAGTCGCGTCGTTGCGTCTGATGGGTTTCAGCGAAGCGGGTGACCAAATCTTCCGTGATCTGGACCTGACGGGTACGATCGAGATTCCCGAGACAGCCGACGGCCTGCTTCTGAAGGTGCGCCACTTGACCTGGAGCGGAGTGACCATCACCGCGACCGGGTCCGTAGCACGCACGGTTGAGGGGGATAGGCTGCGCGGTGAGTGGCGACTGACCGGCCTGGATCTGGAAGCGCTTCGGACCGGATTGCCCGACGTAGCGCCTCAACTTCCGCTGGACATGGCGGCCTGGTTGGCCGAAGCGCCGCTGTCGGTGGGCGAGGCTAAGGCCACCGGTGCTTTCGATCTGCCCTGGCCGCTCCCGAAGGGGGCTCGCTATCGGGATCTGGCCGCCGGGATCAGTGCACAGGCCGAGGTGAGCGACTTCGAAACGATCCCTCCCGGTCAGAAGATTCCGTGGCGGGGGTCGGCCACGCTCGATCTCGCCAGCGCCACAGCCGAATTGCGAAACGTACACCTGACGGTCTCGGACGGTCATATCGACGGCGCCGCCCAGTTCGGTGATCTGGATCAGGACAAGGCTCTCTGCAGCTTTACGGCCATCTGCCGGGGTGTGCCGGCCCGTGCGCTCCTGGATGCGACCGCGCCGGTGGCGTCGCCATACGTAGAGGGCGTTGCCGACCTGGAAATGGCCGGTCATCTTGTTCTTGGATCCTCCGAAGAGATGCGCGATAGTCTCGGACTCGCCGGCGATGTCGCCTTGAGTGACGGTATTGTCCACGCCTCTTCATGGCTGGACGAGATATCTCCATATCTGGGCGATCGCCAGGATCTGAAGGACATCCGCTACCGAAATCTCGTACATAAGGTGTCCGTGCGGGACGGCAAGGTGTTCATCGAAAACCTGATGCTCGACGGTCACGACACCGACTGGAACGGCGGGGGGTGGCTGGGCCTGAACGGGGGCATCGAGATGAATCTCAACGTCAAGTTCCCGCAGGATTTTCAGCCCGATCTCGGCGATTTGTCACTCCTGGCCGAAGCCCTCCGGGGAGAGGATGGCCGAATGGCGCTCGGTCTAATTTTGTCCGGCCGCGCATCCAGTCCTCGCGTAGCGCTGGATCTGGTGTCCGCCAAGGCGCAGTTGTCCACCCAAATCGAGGACGGGGTTAAAGGCTTTCTTGACAAATTAAGGGGCAACAAGTAACGTGCTTTGCCGCTGGTGTTTCCGGTCTTGAACCGGGAAACGTCGGGTTCCGGACGAGGTCGGTTTGACCGAAATCGCGCTTCGGTGCCGCCTCCCGGAGTGGCCTCTGGCACGATAAAGCCGGAGGGCTAGTCCTAACTGGTAAGGCAGCGGTCTTGAAAACCGCCGGGAGAGATCCCATGGGGGTTCGAGTCCCCCGCCCTCCGCCAGACCGAGTCGGGGAGAGGTGGCCGAGTGGCTGAAGGCGCACGCCTGCTAAGCGTGTGTGGGGAAACTCACCGAGGGTTCGAATCCCTCCCTCTCCGCCATAAAATTAGATAAAGGTGCGCCCATAGCTCAACTGGATAGAGCGTCTGGCTACGGACCAGGAGGTTGGGGGTTCGAGTCCTCCTGGGCGTACCATCTCGAGGCCCCGTCGCGTAACAGCGACGGGGCCTTTTTCTTTGCATGATTCAGGGAGTGATGCCGGTGCGGGTCAGCTGCGCGAATTTCACGCCTTTCTGACCGCCGATTTCCAGAGCCAGATCCTCGATTTCTCCGGGGCGTCCCCGTAATACGATCGTTTCCAGGCAAGTATGATGATCGATATGTACGTGCTGTGAGCAGAGGACGTGTACATAGCGCCGGTGCTGGATGGCGTGCAGACGATCGGTCAATCCGTTGTGATGG
>DAOVZQ010000228.1 GCA_030635025.1 bacterium | reverse complement strand
TCAACGGTCTGCAGAACTACGGCCGGCTCTTCATGGAGGAGCGCTTCTGGACGATCCTGCTCAAGACCTTCCTGTGGACGGGCGTCAACCTGGTCTTCCATTTCACGTTGGGACTCGGCGCCGCCCTGTTGCTCAACAACCGCATCCCCGGCCGCCCGATCTACCGGGCGCTGCTGATCCTGCCCTGGGCCATGCCCCAGTACATCTCGGCCCTGACCTGGCGCGGCATGTTCAATCTGGAATACGGGGCGATCAATCTTATCCTGGCTAAAATTGGCCTCGAACCGGTCGGCTGGTTCAGTGGGGAAGGGGCCGCCTTCTCGGCGGCGGTCATCACCAATATCTGGCTGGGCTTCCCCTTTATCATGGTGGTGGCCCTTGGTGGCCTTCAGAGCATACCGCCGGACCTGTACGAGGCGGCGCGCATTGACGGCGCCGGGGCGTGGCGGCGTTTCCGGTCGATCACCCTGCCCATGCTCAAGCCGGTGCTGACTCCGGCGCTCGTGCTGGGCACCATCTGGACCTTCAACAACCTGAACGTGATCTGGCTGGTGACCAACCAGGGTATGCCCGCCGACAAGTCCCACATCCTGGTCACGTACGTGTACAAGGCCGCCTTCACCTACTATAGGTACGGCTACGCGGCGGCCTTCTCGGTGATGATTTTCCTGATCCTGTTGCTGATCGTGCAGGTCTACCATCGCGCCTCGCGTGAAGAGGAGGCGACGGCATGAAGATTTCGGCCGCCAAAGCCTGGTCACACGTATGGATACATGGGCTTGTCTGGATTTTCGTCATCTTCGCGATCTTCCCCATCATCCAGATCGTGGGCATAAGCTTGCGGCCCGGCGACCAGCTCTATACGACCAGTCTCAATCCCATACCGGCGGACGCAACCCTTGCGGCCTACAAGATCATTCTCTTCGAAAAGCCCTTCCTGCTGTGGATCCGCAACAGCCTGCTGGTTTCCCTGTCGACGGCCCTACTGGGCGTCTCCCTGGCCAGTCTAGCCGGTTACGCCTTCTCGCGGGCCCGGTTCAAGGGCCACACGGCGGCTCTGCAAGGTATTCTGGTGACCCAGATGTTCCCGGCGACGATGCTGCTGCTGCCCCTGTACATGCTTATGCGCAAGCTCATGCTGGTCGATACGCTCTTCGGGGTGGTCATCGCCTACGTGGCCACGGCCCTGCCTTTCTGTATCTGGACGATGAAGGGGTATTACGACACGATTCCGGTCGATCTCGAAGAAGCCGCCCTGATAGACGGAGCAAGTCGTTTCCAGGCCTTCGTGAGTGTCACCCTGCCCTTGAGCGCACCGGCTTTGGTGATCACGGCCCTATTCTCGTTCATGACGGGCTGGAGCGAGTTCATCGTGGCGCGCGTGCTGTTGCCCAGTGCTGAGTTGCACACTCTGCCTCTGGGGCTTGAGTCGCTGGCGAGTACCTATCAGACCGAATGGGCCAATTATGCGGCGGGATCCGTGCTGGTCTGCATTCCGGTCGTGATCCTCTTCCTGGTGCTCAGTCGGTTCCTGATTTCCGGTTTGACGCTGGGTGGTGTCAAAGGCTGATCAAGACACAATAACTCCTTGTTATATCTAATCATACTTCAAATATGACACATGTCGGTTTGCCGATATCTCCGATGAATGCTCATTTGGCTATTGAACCTGGCCATTGTTTGTGATATTGTAATCCTGGTTTTACCAACTGTGATGCCCCGTACGGTTTGTCAGATTCACTATAACCGGTGCGGGCGTTCTGCCGTACCTGGAGGTTGTTTCATGAAAAAAGTTCTAATGCTGACCTGCACCCTCATGCTCACCCTTTCGCTCGCGTCGGTCGCTTTCGCCGACTGGTGCGGCAACGGGTACAGTGACGCGAGCATCAACTTCGTCGAGGCCCAGGTCTGGCCCGGCGACGGCGGTATCGTGACGAGCATGCAGTTCCTCTACACCAACGACGGCTCCGACCCTCACACGTCGGGCACGGTCATGGTCGAGAACGGCGTCTTCTACCAGTTCGTCGGCAACAACGACTGGTACCAGGCCACGCTGACCGCCAGCAATGGCGATTTCGTCCAGTGGTTTGCCGCGGCCATGGATGCCAACGGCGTACCCTGCGAATCCGAGGACTACTCCTTCACGTCAGGCGTGGTCGTGGAAGTTGTGCCCAACCTGATCGGTGACTGCGAGAGCGAATTGGGCCTGGGCGGCGACTGGAACAACGGCGATGCCGGTTCCGACATGCCCGACCCCGACCTGGACGGTATCTTCACGGTGACCCTGACGGCAACGGCCCCCTTCGCCTTCGGTGGCGGCGCCGGTTACAAGGTTGCCGGAGCGAGCGGCAGCTGGGATCCCCAGTACCCGAGCGACTCCAACATTCCCATCACCTTCAATCCCGGTGATCAGATCACGTTCTTCCTGGACACCAACGCCATGCCCGGTTGGGCTCCCGAGACCAATGCGTCGTACGACAGCCATCTGCTGGCTGGCGGACACACTTGGGCAGCGGTTGGTGGCTGGCAGGGCTGGGATCCCGCCAACGCCGGGACGCAGATGACCTTCGACGGCGTCGATACCTATTCGTTGAGCGTTCCCTTCGACGAGACCATGCTCGGCACGCACGATTTCAAGTGCGCGGCCGATGGCGGCTGGGATCTCCAGGCCGGCGTTCAGGGCTATGGTTCGAACAGCAGCACCTGGGCCTTCGAGGTTACCTCGCCGGTATGGGTCAATTTCTACCTGCACATTTCCGGACGCGTCATGATCGAAGTGACCGACATCGTCGGAAACGAAGACAGCACGTGGGGCGACCTCAAGTCGCTGTATCGCTAAACCAAGCGATACCAAAGTCGATGGCCGCCTCCCTTCGGGGGGGCGGTCTTTTTATTAAAAATGTCCAAGAGTCCTGAAACCAATCATCATACAGCCTCCGAATCGTCTTGAATGACCTCCTGGAGCTCAGGATCATGATTGTGAGAGACCGGTAAAACGGGACTGTTTCTGAAATATTTAGGGGTTTGTCGGCCGGAGCCCTTGAAGTCCCCTATAGTTATTTGATACAATCATATGTCCCGTCGCAACAACTCGCCCTCAATGGGAGAGTGTGTGCTGTTTTTGTTGCTGACGACCATGATTGAGCCATGGTCGCGACGCCCCTTACCGTCGTCATGGCCGATGTCCTGGAGGCTACATGTCCGTCCTGCACCACCCGGTAATTCGTCTGTTCTGTCTGATGTCAATCGTGTTTCTATCCTTCGGGATAGGGGCGACTGTCGTTCGCGGTGCCGACGAGGTCGTTGTCCTGGCCGTGGATCGTGTGGGTGTGGACGCGACACTCCCGCCGGCCGCCGATATCCTGTCCGTCATCCTGCATGATCCTAATGGGACACCGCGTCTGCGCGTGAGCTTCCTGAGCCTCGGACGAGACACGAAGGCCCTGGCCGGACTGAAGGCCCAACCCACCGAAGTCCCTTTGCGCATCACTGCGATGCCGAATGGCGGTCCCGAGCTGACGCTGGCCGACTTGCGGCTGACACGTGACGGCGACAAGCTCACCGCCGATCCGTCCCTGCGCCGCGCCGACGATCCCGACGCCGTCTGGATCGACCTCGACCCCGCGCTGCTCGCAGGCGCCCGGGCCGACTCTCCGATGACTTTCATGGTCGAGACCCTGGCGGGGGAGACGATCACCGCCACCTACCCGGCCGACAAGCAATACGCCGCCAACTGCGCCCTGGTGCTGCACGGTAACCAGGGGCTGGGCTACAGCGATGTCTTCCACGGCCGCAGCGACGATCTCGAGGGCTCCGGCTTCGACGAGGCTTTGCAGGTCCACGAGGCCACCGGTATTCCCGGAAATTTCCACTTGAGCGGTACCTTGCAGTCATCGGCCGAATGGTCGCGTAACAGCGGCGACTCCATGGATTTCAACGGTTGGCTGGCCACGGGCGCGACCGCGGGCTGGGCCGGCCTTATCACCTCGGCCTACGCACAACACATCATGCCCTTCGTTTCCAACGACATGAACGACTGGGCCGTGAACATCGAATCGGACATGATCGATTCACGTTACGGCTACACGCCGCGCGTGGCCTGGGTGCCCGAGCGCGTGTGGCTGAACACGTCAGGCTATCCGTCGTCGGGCGTCAACGACTGGATCGGCGACAACTTCCAGGCCCACGGCGTCTGGGGTGTCATCCTGGACGACGACGTGCATCTGTCAGGCCACGACAACCATCAGATCCACACGCTCGACGCCAACGGACTGCGCCTGGTGCCGCGCGACCGCACCTTCACGGGAAACATCATCGGCGGCAACGGACAGGCGGCCCTGGACATCCTGACCGGGATGGCGAATTCGGGCGTCGGCCCCTACCGCATCGCCGTGCTGGCCGAGGACTGGGAGGCCATCGCCGAGATGGGCGGCTGGGCGACCGTCACGCCCAACGCCGTGGAAACCTATGAGTGGTTCGTCAACAAGTGCAACACCGAGAGCGCTTGGCTGAGTACCTGGAAGCTGGCCGACGCCCTGACCAACGCCAACTTCGCCGGCGACACCTTCTCGCCCACGCCCGGCACCTACAACGAGATCGGCGGCTTCGACGGCTACGGCGGCGGCGACAACGGCTGGTATACCCACTGGGCCGGCTTCATCCCCTGGGCCAACGGCGGCGACGGCAGCGGCGGCTGCGCCGGCGGCGGCAACTGCAAGAACTACGGTACGCTGTGGAACGATGCCTACTCCGCCCTGATGGCCGCGCCCGACAACGCCATCTCGCAGGCGGGCTGGTACGTCCTGATGACCAACCTCTACGAGACTGGCTGGCACGACGGCCTGGGCGGCGACATCTCCGGTTGGGAACATCACTACTCGGCGCACATCAAGAACACGATGATCTATGTCGAGGCCTCGAAATGGCTCAACGGCGATTACGTCGCCACTACCGCCTGCTATTTCAGCGACATCGACAACGACGGCTACGACGAGGTCGTCATGCACAGCGATCGCCTATTCGCCGTGATCGAGGGTGTGGGCGGGCGCGTCACGCACCTGTTCACCAAGGGCCCCGGCTACGGCGACACGGCCATCGGCTGCGACAACGTCAACTGGACCGGTGACGGCGACTACAACGACGCCAACCACGTGGGCGCCTTCAGCGACGTGAGCCCCAATTACCAGCACGACGTCTACGGCCTGGAGATCGTCCAGGGTACAGGCACGACCGTGACCCTCAAGGCCACTCATGCCGAGGTGACCAAAGAGATCACGCTGGTCGAGGGGGACAGTTTCCTCGAGAGCGTCTACAGCGTCGGGTCGTCGACGCACTGGATTC
>DAOVZQ010000217.1 GCA_030635025.1 bacterium | reverse complement strand
TTCCTGAAGTACGGACACGGCATCCAGCTGATCCGGGGCAGCTCGGACAAGGTCTCCGACCCGCTGACCGCCTACGGACCCGTCGACCTGCTGGTCATCGGCAACGAGATCTACGGGAACAGCAAATGCGGCGTCTACATGGGGCCCAAGAACGAGTCGATCACCTTCACGAACAACATCATCCGCGACAACGGATGGAACGGCGTGATGGTGGATCTGGTCGGCAACTACTGGAATCCCCAGTTCGAGAGTCCGCCGGCCAGTGAGCAGTACGCCTGCTACGACTGTTCCGTGGACGTCTCGGGATCCGGCAACGAGATCTACGACAACGGCACCTCCGGCAATCCGATCGCGGCATACGGCGTAGCCGTCAACGGAACGCCGACCAACAGCTTCGAGTTCGACGCCATGAGCAACTGGTGGGGCTCGGCCTCCGGTCCCTATCACGACACCCTGAACACGGGCGGCACGGGCAACCCAGTCACCGATTATGTGCTCTTCGAGCCCTGGACCGGCATGGGCGCTGTCGCGGCCCTGCCCGCCGTCAGCGGACCGATCAACTGCGGCGAGACCGTCACCCTGAACTTCCACTACACGCCGGACGCTTATACACCTGAACTGCGCGGCTTCACCGTGACGGTGGACTGCTCGGCCGAAATCTCGTTCGGCGCGAGCGACATCCACGACCTGGGTGTTTTCGACGCCTTCGGCACCGATTACTTCACGACGCTCGACAACGGTGACGGCACCTTCACCATCGACAGCGCCATCCTGGGCGGATCGACGGGGCTGGATGTCGAAGCCGATTTGTTCTCGATCACCTTCAACCCCGTCAGTGACGGCGACGGAACGGTGACGATCCCGGCCATCCAACTGCGCGACATGGTCAACGGCGACATCGGCGCCTCTGTGACCGGTGCGACGATCACGGTCGACTGCACGGACCCGCCGGGAGTTACGGCTCTGGCCTCAGCACCCGGCCACGAGAAGGTCACCCTAGATTGGACCATGGCCGACGCGTCGGACGTGGATCACTACGAGATCTGGCGCGCCGTCTGGAATATGGGCGCCGGATTCGAACTCGTTTCGGCCTACCCCGAATACGATGACGACAACGTCAATGAGCCGGTGTGGCCCGCGGACCACGCCGCAGCCGACGCCAGCGCCGAGTGGGAGATGATCGACGATACGGTCGCCGGCACGGCCATAGGCTACGTCGACTCCTACGCGACACGCGGTGTCTACTACTATGAGGTCTATGCAGTCGATGCAGCCGACAACGTCGGTCCGGGCGCCGGCCCCATGAACCGGGCCACGAACTACTGGCTCGGCGATGTGGACGTGTCGGTGAGTCCCTGGGACGGCGACGTGGACGTGCAGGACATCGACGACCTGGGCCTGGCCTACGGTTCGATCGAAGGCGGAGACGACTACAACAACCATTGCGACGTCGGGCCCACCGATAATCACAGCGGTCTGGGCATTCCCGCCACCGACAACCGGGTCGCCTTCGAGGATCTAATGATCTTCGCGCTCAACTACGGCAACGTGAGTGCGAAGCGGGTCTACGGCGGCTCCGTCGAACCCGTCTTCGTGTGGCAACGCATCGACGACTCTACATGGTCGCTGGTGCTGGCCGAACCCTGCGCCGATCTGAAAGGCGTTCGTCTTGCGACGCGCCTACCCGAAGGCATCACCTGCGACGTAATCGCCGGTGCGTTGCTCGATGAGCAGAACGGGCCGGGATTCGTGGCCAACGCCGGGACCGAACTCGACCTCGGCGTGGCCCTGCTGGGCCGCGGCGCGTCGATCAGCGGCGAGGGTGAACTGGTGCGCGTGAGGTTCAGCGGGACCATCGCCGTCACGCCGCGAGTCACCGCCCGCAACAGCGCCAACGACGACCTTGCCGTCAACCTGACGACCGAAGTCGAGATCCTGACGCCGACACGCTTCTCCGCGAAGCAGAACTATCCCAACCCCTTCAACCCCAAGACCACCATCTCCTTCGACCTGCCCGCGAGTCGCGACGTCCGCCTGGCCGTCTACGCCCTCGACGGATCGCTGGTCAGGATGCTGGTCAACGACGCCATGCCGGCCGGCTCGCACAAGATCGTCTGGGACGGCCGCGACGATCGCCGTCAGAGCGTCGCAACGGGAACCTACTTCTATCGTCTCGAGGCGGGACCGAATACCGAGGTCCGCAAGATGCTGCTGATGAAGTAGTCACGATCAATGGGGTCCCGGCCGCGTGCCGGGGCCCTTCCCTGCGGCGGGGACGGATCCTCGTCAATCCCCCTCGACGGAGCGCAACAATTCCTCGGAGGGTATGCACATGAGAACTCTCAAATTACTGATCCTGCTGCCGCTGTTGTTCGCGGTAAGCGCCTGGGCCGCCGGACCCGCGGCAATGCATTTCGAAGGGATACCAAGTGGCGAACGCGGCACGATTCCTTCGGCTGCGACCAAGGACCTGGGCGACCCGACCGACTTCCTGGCCTCATTCCTGGCCGGAGCCGACTACCTGGTCTACATGCAGGCCGACATCACCGAGGACAATGCCGGCAACGGCCCCATTGCTCCCGACCCAGACGACGCCGACCCAGACGACGGCGGCTGGGATTGGGCGCTGTCGGCTTTCGAGCACAGCGCCAACGCCAGCTCGACCAATCTTTACGGGGTGACGGCACAAGGCATATACCGAGCCTACCAGCTGGACCCGAAACCCGCTTATTTCACGGCCATGAAGGACGCGGCCGACTACATCGTTACCGTGGGACCTGCGGTGATCCGTTCAGGTCCGGATGTGACCTTCCTGCTGAACTTCGCCGACCTGACGGCCTGTCCCGATCCCGCTTATTACCGGGCCGGCGCTCAGGCCATCTGGGACCGTGACATCACCGTTTACGGCACCATGCAGGCCCTTGCGGAATACATTCGCGACGCACGCTTCGGCCAGGGCTACAGCAACGGCATCATTCCCTGGGACATCGCGGCCTGGGCCGAGGCAGCCATGGCAATGCACGCTACGTTCCCCGCGGGCGGCCACGACGCCGAGGCCGCGGCCATCGCCGAGGTCGTCTACCAGGACAGCTTCATGGGCAACCCCGGCTACTTCGATGTCTACGGGGCCAACATGGGCAGCGTTCCTGGTTGGGACAACATCCTCTACGGGTGGTACACCATCGGCGTGACCGGCCTCATCGACACCTTCGCCGCCGCGGGTGTCCACACCGATGAGTTGCCCGGACTCCAGACCGTCCTGCTGGACTGCCAGTATGCCGACGGCGGCTTCAGCGACCAGTACGGCGCCACGGCCGAGATCGACCGCGACTGGCAGACCTCGGGCTACGCCCTGATGTCGCTGGTGGGCAACCTGCCCGCGTCGCCGACCGTCAACGACGCCATCTACCGCGGCGCAACCTGGTTGGCGTCCACCCAGGATCCTTCCGGCGCCTGGGTATACTCCAGCGGCAATCACTATCCGGAAATCGGCGGCGAAGCCACCGCCGGCCTGGCCATGGCCTGGACCGTGGTCGGCGCCGACGTCACAGCCGGCGTCACCGGTCCGGATCCCGTCCAGTGCGGCGAGACCAAGACCGTCACCTTCGCCTACGAGCCCAGCGACGGAACGCCCGGACTGCGCGGCTACGAGTTGGTGCTGTCGATCACCGGACCAGTGAGCTTCGACTATATGACCGACTTCGACGAAGCCGCCGGACTGCTCTCAGTCGGCGATCCTACGGTTTTCTATGTGGTCGACGAGGGGGGCGGACTGTACTCGGTCAACGGGTCGATCCTGGGCACCACCGCGGGACTGACCGCGACCGGCGACCTCTTCACCCTCGACCTGCTGACCACCGGCGACGGACTCGTCGAGATCACGGTGGACTCCTACCGCATGCGTGATCCCGACAACGTGGACATCTTTGCCACGATGCCCGGCGTCTCGTTCACGGTGGACTGCACCGCACCACCGGC
Organism: bacterium; assembly: GCA_030635025.1. Classification (GTDB taxonomy): domain Bacteria; phylum Krumholzibacteriota; class Krumholzibacteriia; order LZORAL124-64-63; family LZORAL124-64-63; genus JAHIYU01. The sequence goes on along the minus strand of DAOVZQ010000217.1, from coordinate 1,474 downwards.
CGTGACCGACCTGACATCGGCGCCCGGCCACGAGAAGGTCACCCTCGACTGGACCATGGTCGATGCATCGGACGTGGATCACTACGAGATCTGGCGCGCCGTCTGGAATATGGGCGTGGGATTTGAACTCGTATCGGCCTACCCCGAGTACGACGACGACAACGTCAACGAACCGGTCTGGCCGGCCGACCACGCGGCGGCCGACGCCAGCCTGGAGTGGGAGATGATCGATGACACGGTCGTTGGCACGGCCGTCGGCTATGTCGATGCTTACGCGCCGCGCGGCGTCTACTACTACGAGGTCTACGCCGTCGACGCGGCGGGCAACATCGGTGCGGGCGCCGGCCCCATGAACCGATCCACCAACTACTGGCTGGGCGATATCGATCCGCCGACCTACGACGGCGACGTCGACGTCCAGGACATCGACGAGCTCGGCGCCACCTTCGGCTACGTACACGGCGACTTCGACTACGACAACGAGGCCGACGTCGGTCCCACCGACAATGCCGGCGGTTTCGGCATTCCCGACACGGACAACGTGATCGATTTCGAGGATCTGATGATCTTCGCCATGAACTACGGAAACGTGGCGCCGCTCAAGGCGCTTGGCGGCACAACGTCCGCGGTTCTGGCCTGGACACGCATCGATGAAAACACCTGGGCGCTCGAGTTGATTGAGCCCTGCGCGAGTCTCAAGGGGTTGCGTCTCCGCGCCGGTCTACCTGCAGGGGTGACTTGCGAAGTCAGCGCAGGCCAATTGCTCGGCGCCCAGGTCTCACCGGCCTTCGTGGCCAATATCGATCGCAACGGACTCGACGCCAACCTGGCCCTGATGGGACGCGGTTGTGCAATCACCGGAAACGGTGAACTGTTGCGGATTTCGTTCAGCGCCGACGTGGACGTCATGCCCGACATCAAGGCCCGACGCATCGACAACGGCGATCTGACGGTCACCATGAATTCGGATACCGGCTCACGGACACCGGACCGCTTCACCGCGGCGCAGAACTATCCGAATCCCTTCAACCCCAAGACGACCATCGCTTTCGATCTGCCCGAGTCGCGCAACGTGCGGCTGAGCATCTACTCGATCGACGGCAGTCTGGTGCGCACGCTCATCGACGGCGAGATGCCAGCGGGCGCGCACACCACCATCTGGGACGGGCTTGACAACGCGCGCCAAGGCGTCGCGTCGGGCGCCTACTTCTATCGCATCGAGGCGGGACCCGACAGCGCGGTCCACAAGATGCTCCTGATGAAGTAGGTCGTTGCAGTCTCTCACACGCCTCCCGGGTCCCGGTGTACAGCCGGGACCCGGGGAAAGGGCCGGAAGCACAATGAAGTCACTCGCCCGCTTGATATCGCTGACACTCCTGTTGCTGGGGCTCGCCGCGTCACCGACGGCGGCCGTGGAACTCCGCTGGGAACCCCGCTGGCAATCGGTCGCCCCCGGCGCCGACGGCAGCGTCTC
>DAOVZQ010000034.1 GCA_030635025.1 bacterium | reverse complement strand
TTCAACCCTTCCAGTTGGCCCGTGACGTCTTCCGGTATGATCGCTGGGGACTCGGCGCCCGGGCCCGTCGCGAGACCTTCCTTCTGGGGCGCGACGTGGAAACCGAGGTGGGGGCCGGATTCGTAACCGGCGAAAAGACGCGGCGTCTCGATGTACAGGCGGCCTGGGGGCGTCTGGACCACGGCGACGACCTGAGTGCACGCCGCCTGAAAGTAACGGGCGATTGGCGTGTGGGGTTCGCGCGCGGCGTATCACGCTGGTCCGAAGCGCAGAGCGAAGATCTCATTGATCCCCTGGATGTCTATCGCCGGGAACAGACGCACGAAGTGAGCTTCGAAACCGGCCCGGTCGTTCCCAGCGCGGGGCTTGTTCGGGAACGGTATACCGACGCGGAGGCTGCGGCCGACGTCGCCGCCGGTTATCGCCTTCGGACCTGGCGTGGCGCCCTGGCGTCGGCCTCGGGGGCCGCCCTGAACTGGCGGCTCGGCTTCGAACGTGGATTGGCGGACTCCCTGCGCGCCGGAGCCTGGAGGCGCGAGCGCGACAGCCGCACCGCCAGTTGGCGTCTCGGCACGCCGATCCTGGGGGGAATGCGTATGCAGGCCGACGGTGTGGTGCGCGACGTGCGCGTGCCCGGTGGTCGTGATTTGACGACGCGGCTGGCCAAGGTCCAGCTCTCGGGCCGCTGGGATCGTACCGGCAGCGATTGGGGGCTCATCTACGGTGTAGATAATAGTCGCACAGAGGTTCTGGACAGACAGGTCGTCTACATCGGCGAACGGGAGGGTGACTACAACCAGAACGGGGATTTCGTCGGTCACCAGCTCGGCGACTTCAACGTGGTGACCGTCGGCACCGACAGTCTGGTCGCCACCACAGAGGTCACGGCCGACCTTACGTGGCGACAGGATTTCGGATTCCTGGGCCGCAGTACCCTCTGGGGCGGCTGGACAACCTTCACGCGGGTGACCGCCCGCAGTCGCAGCCGCACCGACGACGTCGGCCGCTTGTTGCGATTCGCCGAGGACACGATCTTCGACGAAGACGACACCGTACTCGGTGAGCTGATCCTACGACAGGAGGCCACACTCCTGCGCCACCTCAAGCACTGGGATCTCCGGCTTCTCTACGACTACAACCAGGCTCTGGACCGCCAGTATGCCACTCGTCCCGAGCGTCGGCTCCGTCACCAGTCCCAGGCGACCCTGTCCTGGAATCCGTCGACGCGGAGCAGTCTGTGCGGCCGTATTCAGCGGACCGACGAAGCCCGGGCGACCCAGGAGAGTCCCTACAGCGCCAATCGATCCTACGAGGTGCTGACCTGGAGGAACGAACTTCAGTGGTCCCTGCAGCCGGGAGCGGGCAACCGCCTGGCGGTGGCGCTCGACATGATCCGTCGGGACGACGCAACGTCGGGTGTCACGCAACGCGAGTTCGGCGTGAAGCCGTCGATTCGCCAAAAGCTGGAACGTCGGTGGAGCGTGCTCGGGGAGGTTCGCTGGTACCAGGTCGAAAGCGACGAGCCGGCGGGCGCCCTGCGTCCTTTTTTCTTCGCAGTACCCGGCGTCAACGTGGAGGCTTCGTCGCGGTTGTCGTGGGAACAATCCGCGTTGATGACCGTGACTCTGGCCTACTTTGGCCGCAAACAGGGCGAGAGGGGGTGGCAACACGATGTTCGACTCGAATCGACAGCCCGATTCTAGACCCAGCGTCATGTGGGGCCGACTCGCGTTATGTCTCGTCCTGTGTGCGTTGTTCGGCCCGACCCAGGCCGTAGCGTCCGTTGGCCTTCACCTGGCTGAAGGGCTGACCGATACCATCGCCTTTCGCGATCCCCTGGCTGCCGACGAGCGCTGGCTGAACGAGCAGACGCCGTCGGCTCTCGCCTTCAGGGATTCGGTGAATGGCGCCCCGGAAACCCTGCGGGCTGCTGTCGGTAACCTGCAGCCTGGAAAGCCTGCCGATGACCACGCCGCGCCCACCGGACGACGATCGCTCGAATCCTTGCTACGTGATCGTTGGGCGGCCCGGGGATATCTGGCCTGTCGGATAACGCGACGGGCACAGGGTGAACAGGTGTGGTTCGCGGTTGAGCCCGGGCCGCTCTATTCGGTCGGGACCGTCGATGTGGGAGGGGGCGAATTCCCGGGTCGGCAGCCGACTATCACTCGCTTGCTGCCGCGGAATGGGGACCCGTGTCTTCGTGAGACGTGGGGACGGGCCGTGGAGGCTCTGGTCGCCGCGGCTGGTGAGGCCGGCCATCCTTTCGCCCGCTGGGTGGTCCGTGACGTTTCCGTGGATCCGCTTCGACACGTAGTCGATATCCGGGCGATGCTGATGGTCGGACCCTCGGTATATTTCGGTCCACAAGCCAGCAGTCTGCCCGACGGCAGGGGCGAAGGGTTTCTGTTTCGTGCGGCGCGTCTACCGGTGGGACGGCCCTATAGGGAGTCGGTGCTGAGAGAGTCCCGCGTACGACTTCAGCAACGTGACATCTATGCGTCCGTGGGAGAGCCGGTGATCTTCACCACGACATCGCCGGATACAGTTGGCGTGTACTGGCCGGTGACGCCGGTACCTCATCCCAATCGGGCCGCCATCATGCTGGGACTCAGCCGGGCCGGTGATACGGAGCCCGCACGGGTCAGCGGTCAGGTCGATCTTCTGCTCGCCAATCTGGCCGGTTCGGGGCGCCGCCTGGACGTGGCGTGGAGCGACGACGGACGCCAGCGCTCGCACTTCGGCTTCGGGTGGCAAGAGCCCTTGTTATTGGGGACGCCCTTCGATGCGGTTCTCGACGTCGATCAGGAAGTGGCCACAGACGTCTACACGCGTTTCCGAACGGATGGACGCCTGCAATTGCCGGTTGCCGGTCCCTGGCACGTGGAAGTGGGGCTGGGCTGGGATCGCAGCACTTATCCCGTGGGTACGTGGAGCCGTTCGACGCGTTGGCGGGCGCGTGGGGCTTTCCTTCGCAGGAGGATCGATCGCGCCGACAGTGGTTGGTGGGGAATTTTCGCCATAGAATCAGCGCGGCGAGCCGTCGATGTTCGTGCAGTCGAAGGAGAGTCCGTCGCCACGAGACCCGCCGAGGAGCGTCAGACCCTGGTCGAGCTGCGTTTGGCGGGTGAGCGCTGGTTGACCGAAACCCTGAGTGTGGCGGTGGACGGCGTGTTCCGGGAAGTCTCCGGCAACGACGGGGAGATTCCCCTGTCGGAGCAGTATCGACTCGGTGGCGCACGGTCCTTGCGAGGGTATCTGGAGGATCAGTTCCACGGCGAGCGGGTGGCGTCGTCCATGCTGGAACTACGGGTGGGTCGTCCCGGGCGCTCCCGTCTTTACACGTTTTTCGACGTGGGGTACTTTCGCTTCTCCAGTCCGGACCCGTCCGATCCGGAGAGTCTGATGACCCAGTCGGGAACACGCCGGGGTTTTGGACTGGGCATCGAAACGTCCACACCGGGCGGCGACGTCTCATTGGCCATAGGTTTGCCGGGGACGGTTCAGTTCGACGACGCCAAGTTGCATATCGCCTTGCTGCAGGCCTTCTGAGCGGGGAGGAGGGGACTCTTGGACATCAGTGCGGCGCGCCGGGAAGTTCTACATTTGCGGTCTGAGATCGCCCGTCACGACAACCTCTACTACCGTGAGGCTGCTCCGGAGATCTCCGATTCCGAGTATGACGCCCTCGCTCGCGAGCTTACCCGACTGGAAATGAACTTCCCTGAATTGGCCGACGCCGACAGCCCCACCCGCCACGTGGGCAGCGACAGGGACGCCCGTTTCCCGAGTCTACCCCATAGCCGGCCCATGATAAGCCTGCAGAACAGTTATGTTCTCGAAGACGTGTCGGCCTTCGTCGATCGCGTTCGACGCGAACTGGGACGCATGGACATCGACGTCACCGTGGAGCCCAAGATTGATGGTGTCGCCCTGGCCGTGCGTTACGAGGCCGGCCGTCTCACCACGGCACTAACCCGCGGAGATGGCAAGACTGGGGATGATATCACTAATAACGCCAAGGCGATACGCGGCGTACTTGATGATTTGCCTGAGCGATGGCGTGATGCGTTTCCGGCACGTCCGCGGTCCATTGAGGTCCGCGGCGAAGTCTATTTGACGTACAGCCGTCTTCAAGCGCTCAACTCCGAGCGCGAACGGGACGGTGACGATCCCCTGGCCAATCCCCGCAACGCCACAGCCGGGACCTTGAAGACCCTGGATGTCGAAGTGGTTGCGTCCCGCGGTCTGGAGGTCTTTTTCTATCAGGTTCTGTCTATTGAAGGCGAGACGGGGTTGGCGACCCACCAAGACGAACTCGCGGCTCTGCGGGCTTTGAACCTGCCCGTCAACGATTTCATACGTGTCGCGACCGACGGCGACGGCCTAGCGGACCATCTGGCCGAACTGGACGGTCTACGCGGCAAACTGGACTATCCGATCGACGGCGCGGTACTGAAGATCAATGACCTGACCGTCCACGACCGGCTCGGCGCAACGGCCAAGGCGCCCCGCTGGGGACTGGCGTACAAGTTCGCGGCCGAGGAAGCCGAAACCGTTTTGCGGGCTGTAACCCTCCAGGTCGGCCGGACCGGCGTGATCACGCCGGTGGCGGAGCTGGCCCCCGTATCCCTGGCCGGATCGATCGTGGCCCGGGCTTCGTTGCACAACCGGGATGAGATGACCCGTCTGGACTTGCGCCCGGGAGACACGGTGCGTGTGGCCAAGGGCGGGGACATCATACCCAAGGTGTTGGGTGTCGTCATCGATGCTCGCCCCGACGATGCGAGGCCCGTCATCTGGCCCGACCAATGCCCGGCCTGTGATGCCGACATCCTCCGCGAAGAGGACGAGGCGGCGTATCGCTGCACCAACCCTGCGTGTCCCGCCCAGGTGGCGCGGCGACTGGGCCATTTCGCCGGCCGCGAAGCCTGTGACATCGACGGGCTGGGGGAGAAGGGCGTTGTGCAGTTGCTGGAGACCGGTCTCGTCACCCATCTTCCCGATCTCTTTCACCTGAGCCGGGACGCGGTGGCCGCCCTGCCAGGCTGGGGTGAAAAATCGGCCGACTCGCTTTTGCAGGGCATCGAGCGGGCAAAGACGCGCCCCTGGTCGGCCAAGATCTTCGCCCTGGGGTTGCCCGGCGTGGGCGTGACCACGGCGTCGCTACTGGCAAGGACATACCGGAACGTTTTCGAGTTGAGATCCGCCGCACAAGTCGATCTGATCGCCATGCCCGGGCTCGGTGAGACCACGGCCATCAAGAACATCGGCGCCTTCCTGGCGAACCCCCGTGTCATTGCCATGCTTGACGACCTGGTTGCGGAGGGGTTCCTGCGCGATCATGAGATCGTCGAGGAGAGGCCGTCCGTTCCGGCGGATTCCTGGTTCGCGAACAAGACCTTCGTGTTGACCGGCACCCTGACCCGATGCTCACGCAGTGTCGCCAAGGCCCGGATCGAGAGTATGGGCGGCAAGGTCACCGGCAGCGTCAGCCGTCGTACCGACGCCCTCGTGGCCGGCGCCGACCCCGGATCCAAACTCGCCAAGGCCCAGAAGCTGGGTGTCGAGGTAATGGACGAGTCCGCATTTCTGGCGAGACTCCGTGACGAAGGTGTCGACGATGAAGATTGATCCCGCAACACGTCCCTTCTATCTCGCCCTGCGCCTTGACGACGATCCCCATGCGGCCTGTCTGCTTCTGGACGTTCGCGACCCCGCCACGTTGATCGAGGCTCCGGATCTGGATCACCTCGACGATCTGCCGGCCACGGCCCTCGTGCTCGTCGACGGGCGCGAGGCGGAGCCGCGCGACGGGACCGACGACCGGTTGTTCGTCTCACGGGGGTTCGTCTGGTCGCTCCTGGATCCTTCGGGTGTCGGACGTCGCGCACGACGCGTCGTCAGCGATCGCCTGGCCGCCGAGCAGAGTCTGCGCGACGAGGGGCGTGACCTGTGGGACGGACTGTGTTGCTGGCGTGACCTGCCCGACGAATTCACCGACGGCATCCGGTCCACTCTGGCTCAATATTCGGCGCGCATCGGGGCCGTCATCGATACCCTGACCGCCCTGTCAACGACGTGTCGATCGAACCCCTTCGCTGGCTGGATCGCCGACCAACCCTTCGCGGGTGAGGTTGTCGAATCTCCGTCACCAGCGACCCTGCCCGATGATCCGCACGATATGGCCGACTGGATGACCACCCCAGACGGACTGGGTATCCTGCACGGTGAGACGTTCCAGATCCGCGAAGGCCAGGGGGACATGGCCCGCGATGTGGCGGGCGCCCTGATGTACGCCAACCCCCTGCTGCTCGAAGCGGGGACGGGCATCGGCAAGACCCACGCCTATCTGGCCCCCCTGCTTGCGCATCTGCGCCGCACCGGCGAGCGGGGTCTGGTTTCGACACATACTCGGACGCTTCAGCACCAGATCCTGGACCATGATCTACCCAGCCTGGCCCCTGTGGCGCCGGATATCGTCACCCGCCAACTCATGGGTCGCGGCAACTATCTCTGCCGTACCCGCCTGCTGCGTTTTCGGGACAAGTCGCTCGATAGCTTGCCCGCCGCCTGGGCCGCCGTATCCTTCGAGCTGTGGCTGACGCACACGACCGAAGGCATGCGAGAGGAGGTGGAGGATCATCCCGCCATCCGCCCGTACCTGCGTGAACTATTCGACTCCCCGGAGCCCTGTTCGCCCACGGTGTGCTACGGGAAAAAGGAATGTTATGTGCAGCGCGCACGACGTCTCGCCCGGGAAGCCCAGCTCGTGGTGGTCAACCATTCCCTGCTCATGCATGACTTCGCTGCGGGCCATACTCTGGTGGGCGACTACCAGGCGTTGATCGTGGACGAGGCCCATCGGTTGCCCCAAGTGGCCCTGGACTGCTTTGAACGGCGCTGTGATTCCACTCGCGCGCTGGTAATCGAAGACCTCCTGGGACCGCGTGGACAGGGTGATACGTTATCCCGACGGCCTCGCCAACTCCGTAACCGGCTCGTGTCCGCCGGTGGGGAATCGGCTGAAGCCGTGCCGTCCCTGGAACGCTTCGACGCCATCGTCAGCGGCGCGTTGGCGGCGTATCGCCGCTGGCTAGGCGCCCTGTCCCGCCAATACGAGATCAAGTTGGCGGAGGTGAACCAGAGGCCTCAGGTGCGTGTCCGTGTCCTCGAACGCGACGAGTTCTTCGGCCCGGTCGCCTCGGACACCGCAGCCCTGCTGACCGCCTGCGGCGAAGCCGGCGCCGCCTACGCCGCGTTCGCGGGCCGCCTCGAAGGCGCTTCCGGCGACGACCCCCGTCTCGAAGACGATCTGGCCACGCTCGCCCGCACGTCGGAACTGGTCATGTGGCTGGAGAGCGACATCCTATTTCTCTCGGACCGGGAAGACCCCGATTGGGTCGTCTGGCTTGAGCCGGATTCAGGGGGTGCGCTGTCGGCGGTGGGAGCCACGCGCCTGGAGCCGGGCCCCATGCTCGCCGATCTCTGGCGAAAGTCGGAATTGAATCCCATCCTCACCAGCGCCACGCTAGGCGTGGGGGAGGATTTCAGTTTCATGTCGCGGGAGCTGGGCGCTTCGAGCTTGAACCGCAGCCTGGTGGAATCACTGATCCACTCTCCTTTCGACTACGAAACGCAGAGTCTGTTCATGACGACGCCGGACTTTCCCGCACCTGATTCGCGCAACTACCTCCCGTCGGTCTCGAGCCTGTTGCGTGGCCTGCTCACCGCCGTGCCACGCAAGACGCTCGTCCTGTTCACCTCTTATGCCGCCTTGAAGACTGTCGCCGAAGATCTTCAGAAGGACGAGGACGACGCCTACGCCTTCAAACTCGATCTGGACCGGCATTGGAAGCGGGCGCGTCCCGTGATTCTGGCTCAGGGAAGCGGCCTGTCTCCCGCCGAACTCATGGCGCGTTTCCGGCGGGAGAGCCGGGCCGTCCTGCTCGGCACCAATACGTTCTGGGAGGGGATCGATCTGCCCGGAGCCGACTTGGAGATGCTGGTGGTCACCAAGCTGCCGTTCCTGGTTCCGGCCGATCCCTGGGTGGCGGCGCGCTGCGACCGTATACAGGCCGAAGGAGACAATCCCTTCGTGTCCTTCATGGTTCGCGACGCGGTGTTGCGTCTGCGACAAGGAATCGGTCGCCTGATCCGGTCGGACGTCGATCGCGGTGTCGTTTGTCTGCTCGATAGTCGCTTGCACGGCAAGCCCTACGGCAAGACATTTCTGGATGCCTTGCCGACGTCCGTGCGTTACTGTGCTGGCCCCGAGGAGATGATCACCGACGCAGCGGCCTTTTTCGGCGATCCTTGATTATCCAGTGATGGGGAACCCCGAGCCGACCACCGGCATTGCAGTTCGACCCCATACTCCAGGAGGGAGTCCCGATGCCCTTGGACGACAGACCGACCGCCACCGACATGTCCGACCTCCGTGCTTCACCCATCGATCTTCTGGTGACCGGCATCGGCCAGCTCTGCACGCTGGATCGATCGGGCAGCAGCGATGCCGGACCCAGGCGGGGAGCCGATCTCGGCGATCTGGGCCTGGTGGCCGACGCGGCCCTGGCCGTTCGCGACGGGCGTGTCGTGGCCTATGGCCCGGGAGAGGACTTCACGGGTTTGGATGCCGATACAACCTATGACGCGGCCGGCAAGTGCGTGCTGCCGGGATTGGTCGATCCACATACGCACGCCGTCTACGGACGCACAAGACAGGACGAGTACGAACGGCGCCTGAGAGGTGAAACATACCTCGAGATCGCAGCGGCCGGTGGAGGCATCCACGCCTCGGTGCGCGACCTGCGCGACCGCGATGAGGACGAGCTGGTTGAACTTGCCCTGCCTCGTCTGGGTGAAGCCCTCGCTCACGGGACAACCACCATTGAAATCAAGAGCGGGTATGGCCTGTCGCCCAAGGACGAGATCAAGATGCTGCGTGCCGCCCGACGCGCTGCCGAGACGGTCGGATTGCGTGCCGTGCTGACATGCCTCGCCGCCCACGAGATCCCCTTGGACTATCGCGACCGTCGGGAGGTCTATATCGATCTCGTCTGCGAAGAAATACTTCCTCGCGTGAAACAAGAGGGTTTGGCCGATCGTCTGGATGTTTTCTGCGAACCCAGTGTCTTCGATTTGGCGGAGACCGAACGGATCCTCACTCGTGGCCTGGAATTGGGCCTGCGCGCCACGGTCCATGCGGACGAGTTGGAATCCTTCGGCGGCGCGATCCTGGCTGCGCGTCTCGGCGCCGGGTCCGCCGATCATCTGATCCGTATCGACCGCGAGGGAATCGAAGCGCTGGCGGCTTCGGATACCGTCGCTGTGTTGCTGCCCGGTACGGTCTTCACTCTGGGGCTGCGTGACTACGCGCCTGCCCGGGAAATGATCGAGGCCGGCGTCGTAGTGGCTCTGGCCACGGATTACAACCCCGGCAGCAGCCCCATCTCGTCCCTGCCGTTGGTGATGGCCATCGCCTGTACGCAAATGAGACTGTCGCCGGCCGAAGCCCTGACCGCGGCGACCGTCAACGCGGCCCACGCGCTGGGCCTTGGCGACGAGGCCGGCTCGCTGGCTCCGGGACGTCGCGCGGACTTCCTCGTACTGGACGTGGACGACTACCGTCTGGTGCCGTATCACGCCGGCCGCAACCCAGTGGCCGGAGTCTTCCGCGATGGGGAGCTGGTGACCTGATGACGTCTCGCCGCCGTAATTTCCGTCGTACGAGGGTGTCCGTCATGGTCTTGATGATGACGGTGCCGGTCTTGTGGGCCTCTGCCGCAACGCCCGACGACACGTTCGAGGTCGGCGAGGCCAGCGCGGCCATGGTCCGAATGCCCGCCGAGGCCCAGCCCGTGTGGATCCCTTTCAGCATGGACGTGATCGATCTGCTGGGTCGCTCGACCCCGTTGGTGCCCATGCTGGACGGCGCCTTCGGCGCTGCGTTGCTCTTCCTCCACGAACCCGGCGACGATCCCCTGCCGTCCTTCAGCCGTAACGGGATTCCCTTGGGGACCGGCCATCGGTGGACGGATGATCCTTGGGCGGTATCCCTGTCCGGTATCGACGCGCAGGGTTTGAGCCTGGGACTCGATCGATGGGGAGGTGTCGTACCTTCGGTAACGCTCATCGACGTCCCGCCGGATGTGGACGGCGCCACGACGGACACCCGGTTCACCAAGGGCACTGACGATTCCTACCTGCGTCGGATCTCTTTCCGTACACCACGGGCTCCCTGGACCCTGCGTCTGGATTTCGATGAACTCATCGACCAGTTTCCCGAGGAAGGCGCCGCCCTGGGTGAAATCCACGAAGCCAAATTTCGCTCGACACGGGCGGCCGTGCGCCGTGTCCTGCCCGACGGGGCGGAGGTCGGCCTGTCCTATGAGAAGGTGCGGAAGCACAAGACGGATCTGCCGGTCAACGATGCCAGCCATCAGGAGATCTGGTCCCAGCGAACAGCCCTGGATTGGCGCGGAAATTCGCGCCTGGGTGTCGTGCGGGCTGCCGTCTTCGTGAACGGCACGGATGTGGAGTGGGCCTATCAGCGCAAGATCGACGTAGTGCGTGAGGGGGCGCGGATCGAACTCGCCAGGCCCGGCGGCGGCCCCCTGTTCAGCGCGAGCGCCGGGGCGTGGCGCCTGCACGAC
>DAOVZQ010000212.1 GCA_030635025.1 bacterium | reverse complement strand
TCTGCAACAGAGAAACCCATACCGTGGAAGATGTCGCAGATCTCGGCGACGATCGACGGCAAAGGATGCCGCGAACCGACCGGAGCCGGGGGCAACCCTGGCAAACTGAGATCGATGCCCTGCCCGACACTGGCGTCGGATACCGCCTCGAGCGCAGCCTTGCGCTCCTCAAGCAGCCCCTCGAGTTCCTGCTTCAGCCTGTTGAGTGCCGCGCCAGCGGCCGGGCGCTCTTCATGCGCCAAGTCCTTCAGGCCCCGCAACTGCAGAGTAAGCGACCCCTTCCTACCGAAGAGGGCCACCTTCGTCTTCTCGGCTTCCTCCAACGAGGACACGCCCTCTATGAGGGCGAGTCCTTCGGAACGCAGGCGTTCCAGCATATCCTGCATCGGTAGGGCCTCCTGTCGGCCTCGGTCTCGGTGTTGAGAGCTTCCCTACAGGGCTTCGCGCGCCACGTCCGCCAGCTTGGCAAAACTAGCCATGTCGCGTACCGCCAGATCGGCCAGCTGCTTGCGGTCGATCTCCACGTTGGCCTTCTTCAGACCGTTCATGAAATGGCTGTAGCTAAGCCCCTGGATGCGGGCCGCGGCATTGATCCGCGTGATCCAGAGCCTGCGGAATTCGCGCTTCCGACGCTTACGATCCTTGTACTCCTGGGCGAGCGCGCGCTCGACCTGCTCGCGGGCCATCCGGAACTGTGAGCCGCGCCCGGCTACGTAACCGCGCGCCTGCTTCATCACCTTGTTTCGCTTCTGCCTCGCGGCAGGATTATTCGTTGCTCTCGGCATTATATTGCCTCCTGTTCGAAGAGCCTGTTGCTTGTACCCTTGATCGCCCTAGTTACCGGCCAGCATCTTGTTGACACGCGCCAAATCAGCGCCGTCGAGCATGGCGGCCTTGCGCAGATTACGTTTGCGCTTGGGGCTCTTGGCCGTGAACAGATGGCCATGGTACGCATGGTTGCGTTTCACGCGGCCGGAGCCGGTGCGCTTGAAGCGCTTGGCGGCCGCGCGATTGGTCTTCATTTTCGGACCCTTCATCTCACTCACCTTTCGGACAGCGGTACCCATCCCTCACAGCGGAGCTGCCGAGTGCGGGGGGATCCCGTTTCGTTCTCTATTCGACGACCTTGTGCGGCATCAGGATCAGGGACACGGTGCGCCCTTCCTGGCTCGGTCGTCCTTCGGGCTTGCCGAAATCGGCGACTTCCTCGACGAGTTCCTTGAGGAACTCGATTCCGAGCTCCATGTGCGACAGCTCGCGTCCGCGGTACTGCATGATGACCTTGACCTTGTGACCCTTTTCCAGGAAGGAGATGATGTGCCCCTTCTTGAAGTTGTAGTCGTGGTCATCGGTCTTGGGACGGAACTTGATCGTCTTGACCTTGATGGTGTGGGACGCCTGGCGCGCTTTACGGGCCTTCTTGCTGGCCTCGTACTTGAACTTGCCGTAGTCCATGATTCGACATACGGGCGGCCTGGCCGTCGGGGCTACTTCCACCAAATCGAGTCCGCGCTCGGTAGCGAGCGCCTGCGCATCGCGAGTCTCCATCACACCCAGCTGTTCCCCGTCCTCGTCCACGACGAGCACGCGCGGGATGCGAATCATGCGATTAACTCGGAGCGTCTTGTCCTCTCTAATCTCTCATACCTCCTGAAGATGGATTCGACCAAGTCGTACCGTCGACTCGTCCAGCCGTCTGCGAAGTCGTGCCACAAAAAAAGCGGACACAACGGTCCGCATACTTCACAGTGCGAACCGTTCCTTCCCGAATTGGGCCGATAACGGTGAGAGGCGGAGCCTCTGCTTGGCATCGAATTTTCCAACGGTTACTCGAACCGGACTCCAAGTTACTTCCTGGATGCGATTTCGTCAAGCATCAGGTCGGCCATGGCCGCCGTTTCACGAACGCCCATATCGCCACCATGACGAGCTCGGACCGAAACTGTGCCGGCATCCACTTCCTTCTTCCCCACCACCAACATGTAGGGAACGTGCATTGTCTCCGCTTCACGGATCTTATAGCCGATCTTTTCTTCACGAACGTCGGCCGAGGCACGGATTCCTCGATCAAATAGCTCGCGGGCCACTTGCTGGGCATAAGCGTGTTGATCCCGACTGACGGACAGGACCCGGCAGTGCTCGGGCGACATCCACAAGGGGAAATCACCGGCGAAGTGTTCGGTCAGCACACCGATATACCGCTCGAGCGACCCCATGATGGCCCGATGGACCATGTAGACGAATTTCTCCTGCCCGTCCTGATCGACATAGCTCACATCGAATCGCCGGGGCAGGTTGAAGTCGAACTGGACGGTGGTCGCCTGCCATTTACGGCCGATGGCGTCGATGAGCTTGATGTCGATCTTGGGACCGTAGAAGACAGCCTCGCCCTCCTCGCGGGTAAATGCGAGCTCGTGCTTTTCAAGGGCTTTGACCAAAGACTTCTCGGCCATCTCCCATTCCTCGTCGGTGCCTGCGTATTTTTCCTTGTTCTGGGGATCGCGCACCGACAACTCCACCTTGAACTCATCGAAACCAAACGTACCGAGGATCTCCTTGGTCAGATCCAGCACGCCGCACACCTCGTCCTCGAGCTGATCCGGGGTACAGAAGATATGCGCATCGTCCTGGGTGAAGCCCCGCACGCGCATTAACCCGTGCAGGGTGCCGCGCAACTCCGCACGATAGACGGTGCCCAGTTCGGCGTAGCGCACGGGAAGGTTGCGATAGCTCCTCTTGTGTCGCTTGTAGATCAGGATGTGTCCGGGGCAGTTCATGGGCTTCACGACATACGGCCGGTCATCTTGCTCGAACACGTACATGTTCTCGCTGTAGAATTCCATGTGCCCGGAGGTCTCCCAGAGATTGGCCTGTGAGATATGGGGCGTGGTCACGGTCACGTAGCCGTCACGTCTGTGCAGCATCTTCCAGAAATTGATGATCTCCTCGCGGATCACATCGCCGCGGGGAAACCAGAAGGACAGTCCGGGGCCGGCCTCTTCCATCACTCCGAAAAGATCCAGTTCGCGGCCAAGCTTGCGGTGATCGCGCTTGCGTGCCTCCTCCAGCATGGTCAGATGCGCATCCAGATCCTTTTTCTTGAAGAACGAGGTGCCGTAGATCCGCTGAAGCTGCTGTTTATCACTATCGCCACGCCAATAGGCTCCGGCCACACTCAACAGCTTGACGGCCTTGAGGTCCGCGGTACTCGGCACATGGGGCCCCTCGCAAAGATCGGTGAAGCCGCCCATCTCGTATATGGACAGCTCGGCGTCGCCCAGACTTTCGATCTGCTCGATCTTGTAGGGCTGATCAGCGAAGAGACGCTGCCCCTCCTCAGACGAGATGGTCTTTCGGACGACGGGTTCCTTGCGCTTGGCCAACTCGAGCATCTTCGCTTCGATCTTCGTCAGATCATCCTCGGTGAAGGGATCTTCGCGATCGAAGTCGTAATAGAAACCGTTCTCCACTGACGGCCCGAAGGCGAATTTGGTCTCCGGGAACATTTCCTGAACAGCCCAAGCCAGCAAGTGCGCGCTGGAGTGACGGAGCGTTTCGAGCCCCTCATCGGAACCGCGGGTGATCACCTGCATGGATCCACTGCCGGGGATGACGTCTTCGAGCGAGAAATGGGTGCCGTCCAGGGTCACGGCCAGGGAACTACGCAGCAGTCCCGCGCCGATCTCTCCCACGGCCTCCTTGAACCTGGCGCCTTCGTCCACGGTGATGGAATTGCCGTCAGGCAGTGTCAACTGCATTTGTGCCATTTCGTCCAGCTCCTCAAGGCGGCGCCAAGGCCTGATCAGGTCTGTACAGACTATTACTGAAGATGAGGTGAATCCGCAGGACCCACCTCATCACTCAATTCGTTGGTGGGAGATACTGGACTTGAACCAGCGACCCCCTGCGTGTCGAGCAGGTACTCTAGCCAGCTGAGCTAATCTCCCACTAAGTAGACAGTAAGCTATTGTCGGTGGCGGCCCCTGTCAACCGCGATCTCAGTTCAAATAATCAATGAGACGGCCACCCGTCACGGTGTGACGAATTTTGCCAAGGGCCTGGTTGCGGATCTGTCGGACCCGTTCGCGGCTGAGCGCGATGTCCTGCCCGATGGTCTCCAATGAAGCAGGCTCATCGTCACCGAGTCCATAATAGCGCACTATGATGCTGCATTCTCGGGGAGTCAGCTTGCCCAGAGCGGCACGCATCTCCACAAGCATCTCACCGGTGAGCAGGAATTCCTCGGGCGTGAGCTCCTCCGGATCACTCAAGGTTTCGGCCAGGCTGACGCTCTCGTCGTCGAAGACGCTCTCATCCAGACTGGTGAGCGGGCGACTGGCGTTGCGGATCTGGTTCATCTTGCGCATGGTGAGCCCCAACTCGGCCGCCACTTCCTCATCGTTGGCCGGGCGCTTCAGCTCCTGCTCGATCCGCCGGCGGGTTTTCTTCATCTTGTGGGCCTGTTGAGTCCTGTTGATTGGCAGCCGCACCGTATTGGTCTGTTCGGCGATGGCCTTCTGGATCGCTTGCCGGATCCACCATACGGCATAGGAGATGAAGCGAAACTCGCGGCGCTCATCGAAACGCTTGCCCGCGGTAATCAGGCCGATATTACCCTCGGCGATCAGATCCATATAGCTAAGGCCCTGATTCAAGAATTTCTTGGCTACACTGACAACAAACCGCAGGTTGGCGTTGACCATGCGGTCGAGGGCATCCTTGTCACCGTCACGAATGCGACGGGCCAATTCGAATTCCTGTTCCTTGGTCAACAGATTGTATTTACCGATTGTCTGCAGATAATGCTGCAAACTGGCATCTTCGCGTCGATCGCTGCTCAATTCTATTTCGTACACGGTGTCCTCCTGGAACGTCCCGTTCTGTCGTCTTGGAAGCTGTGTGTCGTGAACCCGTGTCGAATTACAGGCAAAACACCAACTATCTTAACGCTTACGGGTGTGGCCGTGTTCCCTCATTTCTTGGCTAACGCTGATTCTCATAATCATTTCCAAGGCGATGGTACAATACCACCCTAAAGAAGTCAACTATTAATTGAGTCTTTTTGTCCTCTTTTGGCGGTCGTCACGGCGGGGGTGGTTATCCTCTTCCCCCGCCGTGAGTTATCTAGACCTGATCGCCGCGGCTAGTCGTCCACGACTTCGTAATCCGCATCCACGGTCTCACCCTGGGACTTATCGGATTCTGCAGCTTGCCCACCCATATCGGCAGCGGGCTGCTCACCCGGCTGAGCGGACTGCTCGGCCGAAGCCTTCTCGTAGGCCTTGCTGGCGAGCTTCTGCATGGTCTCCATTAATGCATCTGTCGCGGTCTTGATGATGGCGGCGTCATCGCTCTGCAGTGTTTCCTCCACCGCCTTGATCTTCATCTCAACCTCGGCCTTCAGCTCCGAATCAACGTCGTCCTTGAGCTCGTCAAGGCTCTTGCGAACCTGATGGACGGCGCTATCTGCCGTGTTGCGGGCATCGATGAGCTCGCGCTTCTGCTGGTCTTCGTCGGCGTGGGATTCAGCATCGGTCAC
>DAOVZQ010000390.1 GCA_030635025.1 bacterium | reverse complement strand
TGGCCGCCCTGCTGCGTCGTCCGCTGCCCGAGGACGATCGCTACGACACGCTCGCCGTGCCCGACACCGACCTGGACGCCCTGTACAACTTCGGTTGCACGGTGCTGAACCGGGACTACGCGAACCACGGGATCCTGCAGATCAACGGTCGTATCAGCGATCTGTTGGGTATCGAGACCTTCTCGCCTTTCTGTGACCGGCGCGTGGCCGATCACATTCTCTCTCTGGACACGGACCTGCGCTTCCACGCCAGTCCCGAAGCGCCGGAGGATTTCACCTACAAGGCCCTCCATCGTCGGCTTTCCTACGAGCTGCTCGAGGCCGACATCGTCGACCGTCCCAAGCAGGGCGGCGCCATAAACCCGCTGATCCATCTGCTGGACGAGACGCGTCTCGAAAAGGTGCGCCGCGCGGTGCTCGGCTCGGAATTCCTGGACGACCTCTGTCATCACGAGGCTCTCGCCGCCCTCTTCGACGACGTGCCTGGAAACGCCACGCGCATCATGCAGATGGTGGCGTTGGATCTGTGGCACCATCTCTTCATCGAAGGCCCCGCCGACGGTCCGCCCGACTTCACGCTGACCGAATTCCTGGACGCCAGGGCCAAGTAGCTTTCACATCAAGCGAACAGACGAAGCCCCGACGTCGCTCAACGCCGGGGCTTCTGACTCGTGCGGATTGCTGGGAAATCCGTCAGCGCACGAGGGTCATCCTGCGGGTCTGCACGGCGTCGCGCGTGACGGCGCGGGCCAGGTAGACGCCGGAAGAGAGGGGCTCACCTCTGGTGTCGCGTCCGTCCCACACCACGGCGTGATCGCCGGCGGTGTAATCGCGGTCGGCCAACACGGCGACGGGGGCGCCGGTCAGGTCGTAGACCGCCAGCACGACGGGGCCCGGTTCGGTGAGGGAAAAGGCCAGCGTCGTGCGCGGGTTGAACGGGTTGGGATGGTTGCCCAGGGTCAGGCGCGCAGGCGCGGGCGTGTCGTCGATCCCGGTCATGGTGTCGAGGATCGAAGCGGCTTCCACGAGTTTCTCTGCGAACAACGGTCCCACCGTCTCGTTGGCCAGGACGTTGGGGTGCGAGTCGCTGTCGTAGTGGCTGCGCTCGTATTCGTAGCGGAGCATGTTGCGGGTGTCGCTGCCGTCGTCGGCCTGGGCGAACTCGGTGAAGATGTCGATGCACACGATGTTGTCGTGTCCCGCGAGATAGGTGTCCGACTTGAGCCAGTTGGCGAAGTCTCGGGCGCGGTCGGCCTCGGCCGTGTTGGTGGCCAGGCGGTGGCGCGGCGGCTGCGACATGACGATGAAGACCTTCTCGGGGTACTGATCGAAGACGTCGCGCATGGACAGGTACCAGGTCTTGCGCTCCTCGAGCTCCGTGTCGGTCTCGATGTTCGACGCCGGGTAGCAGGACTTGAAGGCGATGACCTCGTGCTCGGCCAGGATGAGATCGCGGGCGCCGTTGGACGTCGTCCACAGGGTGAGCAGTCCTTCGGGGTCGGTGTTGTCGTCCGGGATGTTGTAGGTCGTGCCGAGCTCGGTTCCGTCGGGCGCGGTCAGGCCTATGTAGTTGTAGTCGTGATCCCAGAACTCGTAGGTCGTGCCTTGGGTGGTGTTGTAGTCGTTGATCCAGTCGCGCACATCGCCTTCGACGATGACGTTGCGTCCGGTCGAATGGTGCAGCATGAACAGGTTGGTCAACGGCTCCGCGGCGACGGAGCCGGCCAAGAGGATGATCAATGTCGTGACGGTTGCGATTCGGGCGAAGCTCATCATCGATTTTCTCCAGGGGCTTATGGGCGGTTAGTCCCTCCGCCATGTATTCAGCAAAGCCGAGACCATCCCGGTCATCACGTTTTTGGGGCTTCCCATTTGTCCTCTTGATTACCGGTTCTACCTCAGGGGGGCGTTACGGGCATGAACTCGCAATAATACAATGAAAGTGGCGATTATGCAATTTGCATATCTCCCGACAATAGACAGGCTGAATGACTAAAAAGTCACGTGTCGTGACAAGAAAAGAGCCGGTAATTATAATTGTGGGATAAGCATATAGAGAACGGGCGCCAATGGCGCCCGCTCGGAGTCGGTGAGGAGCCCGTTTTTAACGATACAGGCTTTTGACGCCGCCCCAGGACTCTTTTCCATTGGCGATGGGCGATTCGCAGCAGGCCGAGTCGGCCCACATGAGCACGTTGCCGGGGTAGCCGAAATCGCTGACCAGGTCGTACCAGCCCAGACCGTAGTCGTTCCAGCTCGTGCAGGAGCTGGGGAACTGATCGGTGACGATGTCCGGGTTCGAGGCGAATGTGCTGACGAAGTTGTAGGAGATGGAGTACTGGTGAACCATCTCCATACAGCCGCAATTATCGACGGGCAGGGCAATGTCGTAGAGGCCTGCGCTGGTGACGGTTAGCTCGGTCACGTCGGTGGCGCAGATCGGGGGACCTGGCTGCCAGCAGCCGGTAGCGACGTCCCAGACCGCGGCGCCGATTTCCACGAAGGCCTCGAAGGTCGCCGGGACGTCTTCCGCGCCGAACTGGACAATCATGTGGATCGTCTCGATTTCAAGTCCCACGTCACAGTCGCAGGTGTCCAGGGGATCGAAGAGGTACGTGTAGATTTCCGCACCCCAGATCCAGTCCGGGACGGCGTAGTATACGGCATTGGGGTTGCCGACCAGACAGTTGTCGGCCGTGGACGCCATAAGCTGGCGGACCACGTCGGTCTCGAGTCGCTCGACTGCCATGTCCTTGTTGGCCAACGCGTTGCCAGCCATGAACAAGGATAAAATCAACAACACTGACAACTTGGGCATGCTAAACCTCTGTGCTTAGCTGTTTTTGCGTACAACGGCGTTTACAGAGTGTACTGCATACATGACGAAAAGTCAATAATGAGTACGGTTGTTCGATGGGTTTGTTTTGAGCTACTAGCGGGACTTGACGTCTCCCCAGGTCGAAACCTCGTTCGTGGTCGCAATCTCCGTTTCCACGATCAGATTGTCAAGATACAACAGGACGGCGGCGCCGGCGGGTATCGGGGCTGTGATAAGCGATGTCGACACGAACAAACAGACATTTTTCAAGCGCATAAATCCGTTCCCTCCAGGGCCGAGGTCGCACCGTTTTCGGAGTAGACTCCTAGTCTGGCGCTTCCGAAAAATCGGCTTCAGTTGCGATGTGGCCGGACGAACCGTCCGGTCAAAACCAACCGCCTCAGCAGCGGGGTGGGCGGGTTTTTCCCTGCTCTTTCGGTTCGAGCGGGTCCGTCCCCTTCAGCCACTTCAGGATCGCATACAAGGTTCTCTTCAACATATCGTTCACCTCCTTTGCGAACATGTGTGTCCCGGGCGATGCGTTTGTTACGCGTCATCACCCACGCGGCTCCTAATGGTTCTTGACATGCGTGGGTTGGTGTCCTGTATTTGTGCGGACGATTTTCGCGGCGGGAATCGCGCTCGTTATCGCGCGCTCCCCGACGGACTTGTGATCCGAGCCATC
>DAOVZQ010000067.1 GCA_030635025.1 bacterium | reverse complement strand
TCGCGACGGTGGGGTCCGCCCTGGCCCGATTCGTCGACCAACCCGATACGATTCCCGCCCTGACCGGACTGCACGGCGCCGCCTCGTCGCTGTTGCTGGCGTCCTGGCATCTGGACTCCGGCCGCACCGCACTGGTGGTAACGCCGACCCGCGAGTCGGCCCTGTGCCTGGCCGACGACCTGGAGAGCTGGCTGGGCCCCGAGCGCGTGATCTACCTGCCCCAGCAGGACGTGCCGGCCTTCGACCGCAATTCTCCCGATCCCGAACTGGTGGGCGCCTATCTGTTGGGGCTGGTGCGCCTGCAAAAGAGTGGCCCCGTACTGGCCGTGACCTCCTTGAGCGGCTTATGCAACCGGGTCGTCACACCGGAGCGTCTTGCCGCCGCGTCGTTTACGCTCACGGTGGGAGATCGCCTCGATCGTGAGGCGCTGTGCTCTCAACTCGGGGATCTTGGTTTCACGGCGGTGGGCATGGTGTCGCGGACCGGCGAGTATGCCCTGCGCGGCAGCTTGATGGATCTGTACGCTCCCGGCGAGCATCCCATACGCATTGAGTTTTTCGACGATGAGATCGTTTCGCTGCGTTCTTTCGACGCCGGTACACAGCGCTCGGTCGACAAGCTGACCGAAGCATCGGTCCTGCCGGTCAGCCATCTTCTTTTCGACGACGACGTCGTGCTGGAGGCCCTGGGACGCGTGGAGCAGGCGGGGCTCGACGGCGAACTGGACGCGGATGATCGTGCCGATCTGGACGCGCGGATCGAAGAGCGGATGCATGCGTCCGGCCTGGAGGCTTTCGCGCCATTGTTCGGTCCCATGTCCCTGCTTGTGGACTACCTGCCCTCCGACGCCTGTCTTTTCTGGTCGGATCCGGCCGCACTCTCCAGTCAATTCGAAGGGCTCGGCGAGGAAGTGTCCCGCATGCGCGACACGCGACTGCGCCACGATCCCTGGCTGCCCGGACAGGACGAGCTGGTGGCGACCGCCGCGGAACTCGCTGCCATCGATCGTCCGCAGGTTCATCTGGCCGGCGCCTGGATAGCAGACGATCCGGCCTGTGCCTGGACTGACCGACCCGCCCGGGAAATCCATGCCTTCACGACGCGGCGACCCGGTCTAAAGGGCGGGGAGATCGCCAAGCTGATCGATGCGCTCGCGTCGTACGCCGCCGCCGGGTACGCGTCGGCCGTTCTCTGCGACAACAAGGGACAGGCTGCACGCCTGACCGACCTGCTTCTGGAGCACGAGGGCGTCGCGCCGGCGGTGCTGCCGACGGTCGGTCATTTGAGCGAGGGCTTCGTCTGGCCGGAGATGGGCTTGGCCCTGGTTACCGACCACGAGATCTTCGACCGCTACCACCGGCCGTCGCGGGCCCGTTTCCGCGGCGCGGCCGTGATCGTCGATTCCGGAAACCTGCAGCCGGGCGAGCACGTTGTGCACGTGGAGTATGGCATCGGTCTCTACAAGGGACTGCGTCGGATCACGGTCGAGAACGCCGAGCACGAGTGTCTGCTGCTGGAGTTCGCGGGGGACGACAAGGTCTACGTTCCGGTCGAGAAGATCGATACCGTTGAGCGTTACAGCAGCGACAAGGATGCGGCGCCCCAACTGAGCCGCCTCGGCTCGGCCTCATGGGCGCGCGTCACCAAACGGGCGCGCAAGGCCATCCAGGCCATGGCCGCCGAACTGCTCGATCTCTACGCCGAGCGCAAGAGCCGGCCCGGTCTGGCGTTTCCCCCTGACGGCGATTTGCTGCGTTCGCTGGAGGAATCGTTCATCTACGACGAGACCCCGGATCAACTGACGTCCATCGAAGATGTGAAGAAGGACATGGAGGCGTCCCGTCCCATGGACCGCCTGGTCTGCGGCGATGTGGGCTACGGCAAGACCGAGGTGGCCATGCGCGCGGCCTTCAAGGCCGTCGAGAGCGGTCGGCAGGTGGTCGTACTTTGTCCCACGACGCTGCTGGCCCGGCAGCACGGCGAAACCTTCGCCGAACGCTTCCGCGACTTCCCGGCCCGGGTCGCCGTCCTGAGCCGATTCCAATCCACGTCGGAGCAACGAGAGATTTCACGTCGTGCCCGCGAGGGCGAACTGGATGTGCTGATCGGCACCCACCGCCTGCTGTCCCGCGACGTTCGTTTCGGGAAGCTGGGCCTGGTGATCGTAGACGAGGAACACCGTTTCGGCGTCCGGCACAAGGAGCGTCTGAAGCAGTTGCGCAAGGAAGTGGACGTTCTCACCCTGAGCGCCACGCCCATCCCGCGCACTCTGTACCTGTCCCTGATGGGGGCGCGCGACATGTCCCTGATCACGACACCGCCACGCGACCGGCTGCCTATCCATACTGAGATCTGCGCCTACAGCGAGTCGATTCTCAGCGAGGCGATCCTGCGCGAGCTCCACCGCAGTGGACAGGTCTTCTTCGTGCATAATCGAGTGGAGACCATCCAGGGCATGGCGGCCACATTGCGCAAGCTGCTGCCGAAAGTGCGCATCTGTGTGGCCCACGGCCAGATGGAGGAAAAGGGCCTTGAGAAGGTCATGAGCGACTTCCTGGACCACGAATACGACGTGCTGGTGACCACCACGATCATTGAGTCCGGTCTGGATATGCCGCGGGTCAACACCATCATCATCGATCGCGCCGACCGTTTCGGCCTGGCGCAGCTCTACCAGATACGCGGACGGGTCGGCCGGTCCAGCCAACGCGCCTTCGCCTACCTGATGACCCCGCCGGGGGAGACCATCACCCGCGACGCCCGCCGCCGCCTCACGGCCTTGACCGAATTCCAGGCTCTGGGCTCCGGCTATCACATCGCCATGCGGGATCTCGAGATCCGCGGCGCGGGCAATATCCTCGGCCAGGAGCAGCACGGACACCTCGCGGCCATCGGTTTCGATCTCTACTGCCGACTGCTCGACGAGGCCGTGGCCGAGTTGAAAGGCGGCGACGGAGCCAAGCACACCGACGTACGCGTCGATCTCAAGCTGCCGGCCTATATCCCGGACACCTATGTGCCCGAGCCTGAGCAGAAAATGGATTTATACCGGCGTCTGGCGCACCAGAACGACGAAACCGTGGTCGGTATGCTGGGCGAGGAGATCCGCGATCGGTACGGTCCGCTGCCTGATCAGGTCTCGCATCTGCTCGATCTGACCCGTGTCCGCATCCTGGCCGGACGCATCGGCGTCGAGGAGATTCGGGCTACGCGCGCGGGTCTAAGTTTCTTTTTTGCTGGCGGTCGCGAGCCGTCACCGGTTATTATTCATGGTTTGATGGGAACCGGCCCCGGTGGTCTGACGTTCACGGCCGTCGATCAGCTGGTCATGAAAGTGCCTGTGGCGCGCCCCGAAGCTGCGGCCGCGGCTTTTTCCATTCTTGATCTCATCGATCGTTTGAGAGCCGAAGAACCCGAGAACTCGAAACGACTGGCTGTCGACAAACCAAGCCCCTGACCGAACGAGGAGTCGATCATGTCTCAGTTTGCGGTATTGCGTACGATTCGACACGGTGGATTGATGCGGTTCATCCTGGCCGCCGCTGCCGTTCTGGCCTTCTGTCTTCCCCTGCTGACCGGCTGTGGCGGTGACAGCGGTATTCTGGCCAAGGTCGGAGATCGCGAAGTCACGTCAGAGTATTACCAGGACAGGCTGATACGCCTGACGCAGGTCGATCTCCCTGTCGACGAGAATGGTCAGACCATCGATACGAACACCCTGGAAAGCAAACTGGCGTTCCTGGACGTGATCGTGAGCAAGGAACTGATGGTCCTGAAAGCCATCGATCTCGGCTACGACACGCAGGAAGAGTATACCAACGCGGAGACCGTCCTCACACAGATCCAGGCCCGCGACATGATGCATTCGGACCTGATCAGTGTTCCCGAGAGCGAAGTCACCGATGCGGACATCGAGGACTACTACGCCAAACGTCAGGCGAAGCGGCACTTCCAGTTCATCATCTGCAACTTCGAAGACGATGCGACCAAGGCTCGCCAGAAGATCCTCGACGGAGAGCTCTGGGAGGACGTTGCGGACGAGTTCAACGACGGATCCGCCGGCCCCAACAGCGACTACACCATGTCCCTGCAGTACGGCATGGCCGACGACGCTTTCGAGAACGCGCTGTTCACCCTCGAGATGGGGCAGGTCAGTATGCCCGTCGATACGGTGTACGGCTACTGGATCGTGCGCTTCAACCGGATCGAAGAAGTTCGTGAACGCCCCCTGGACGACAACTTCCGCGATCAGATCCGCCGCGTCATCGCCCAGCGGCGTTCGCGTCTGAAGGAAGAAGCCTTCCTCGCGGCCTCCAAGGAAAAGCACGAGTTCTTCATGGACGAAGGCACTCTGTGGCTGGTCTTCCAGGGACTGCCCGAGAATGAGGGCTATCTGGACCCCGTAACCAACCAGCCCATCCCCAAGGAAAACCTGGCGGATCTGGACGTACCCGTCGAGGAATCCGACCGCGTGTTCTTCTCCGTCAAATTCGATCTCGACGAGGAAGCGGATGTCTGGACCCTGGGTCGCTACAAGGCCAAGTACGCCGAGATGAGCGCCTTCCAGCGCCCCAAGCGCAACAAGATGCTCGGCGGCGTCCGTCAACAGATCGTCAAGGATATGGTGGTCACGGGCCTGCTCATGGTCGAGTCCCTCGAACGGGGCTATCGCGAGGATCCGCGGGTCGCCAAGGACTCGCAGCAGAAGCTTGAGGAAATGATGATCCAGCGCTTCCACGAAGACGTCATCAAGTACGAGGAATTCGTCTCGGGAGAGGCGTTGAGCGAGTACTGGGCCGTGCACAAGGACAAGTTCATGTCGCCCGAGCTTCGTGAAGGTTTTCTCGTCGCTTGCAAGGACGAGGCTTCGGCCGGTGAAGCGCGGGAAGCCCTTCTGGCCGGAGAGTCCTGGGATGACGTCTACAATCGTTTCGCAGTGACGCTCGACCCCGTGGCCAAGGGTGCGCTCACCGTCGCCTACAACCAGATGTCTCCCGAGCGGAGCGCCGTCTTTGCGGTCGAGGCTATCGGCGATGTGACCCCCGTCTTCCAGACTAGCGCAGGATGGGCGATCATGCGTCTGGACAATATCCGGGCACCCGAGCAGCGCAAGATGAACGATGTCTCGAACGAGATCGCCCAGTACATCAAGCGCGATCGAAGGGAAGAAGCCCTCCAGTCCAAGCTGGATGTGTGGCGCGAGGAATTCGGTGTGACCATCAACGAAGATGCCGTCGCGGCCTTACCCTCCTGGGAAGAGCTGATGGCCTCGAAGTGATTGTCGCTCGATCCATGGAGTCCGGCCCGCAATGATCGGGCCAGTGCAGGGCGCCGGGAGGTCCACAGACCCCCGGCGCTCGCGTGAAAGGAATGTGAGTATGCAGTCAGCGCCGATGTCGAGGCGTATCGGTGGCGTTGTTTCGGTCGCCGTCGCCCTTCTGTTTCTGTGCGCCGGTACGGTAAGCGTACCCGCCCAGGAGCAAAGCGCGCCCGAACTTGTCGACCGGATCCTGGTCATCGTCGACGAGGAGGCGATCCTGCTCAGCGAAATCGAGCGAGAGGTGGCCCTTTACCGGCTCGAAGCCACCAATGCCGGTGTCGAATTCGACGACGACGAGGCCGTCATTCGTGCGGAAGTTCTCGATCGCCTGATCGAGAGCAAGCTGATCATCGCCGCGGCCAAGCAGGAGGAGATCGAAGTCTCGGACGAGGCCATCACCCGGGACGTACAGTCGAATATCGACCAGCTCACTCGTTACTACGGGTCCCTGACGACGCTTGAGTCGGAGCTGCAGCGCAACGGCATGACCCTCAACGACTATCGCAAGCGCTCCTACTCCCAGCTGCGGGACCAGCATTACATGCGGGCGGTGGTCGGACGGTTCGTTCGTCCACGCATCGAAGTACGCGAAGACGAGGTGATCCAGTGGTATGCGGATCATCTCGACGAGGTCCCGTCCACGCCCGACAGCCTGACCCTGGGCGATATTCTCATCTCGGTGCAGCCGTCGGACGACGTGCAGCGGGCGCTCCAGAGCAAGCTCGGCGCCGCCCTGCAGGCCCTGGGCGAGGGCGTATCCTTCGCCGACGTGGCGCGTGACCATTCGGAGGGACCCGGCGCCCCGCGCGGCGGACGCCTCGGACGAATTCATCCGGGCGACCTGAAGAGCCGCACCATGGAGGATGTCATCTTCTCCCTGGAGACGGGCGAAACCAGCCAGCCCGTTGTGACGGAGCAGGGACTGCACATCATCCATCTGGATTCGGTGGTGGAGACCGGGCGCGAGGTGAGCCAGATCTTCTTCCCCCTGACCATCACCGAAGACGATGTGGAGCGCGCGCGTATCGAAGCCGGGGCCGCCCATGCCCGGATCATGGCGGGCGAATCGTTCGCCGTGGTCGCCGGCGAGTTGAGCGTCGATCCCAACTCGTCCACCCGTGGCGGCGACCTGGGTACTTTCGCCCTGACGGACCTGTCGCCGGCCATCCAGGAAGCCCTGGCCGACCTGGGAGCCGGAGACCTGACCGAGCCGTTCATGACGCCGGCCGGTTTCTACATCTTTCTAGTGAAGGATCGCACGTACGGGGAGCAGCTCGCGTTCGAGGACGTGCGCGACCAGGTGCGCCAAGCGGTCGAATCGGAGAAGTTGCAGGACGAGTTGGCCGTTTATGTGACCGATCTGCGCACCCGTTTCGTCGTGGATCGCAAGGACTAGGAGGAGGGCGCCGGTGGGAGAGCGATTCGCAGGCCGGACCGAAATCGTCCAGCGCTTTCTCGACCTGAGGCGCGACGATGCCCTGGGGCAGAGCTACCTCTTTGCCGGCCCGGAGGGCAGCGGCAAGGAGCTGACCGCCCTTGAGATCGCCCGTCTGGTCAATTGCCGCCAGCCCGAGATCTGTGCAGCCGCTCCCGCTTGTGAGAGTTGTCTGAAAACCCTCAGCTTCCAGCATCCTGACATCCGTTGGATCTGTCCGGCGCCCGCGTCCATCACCGACAGCGAAGTGAGCGATCTGTTCTCACGCAAACGTGATGATCCCTTCTATCAGCCGTCTTTCGTGGCGTCGAGCGAGGTGCTGATCGGCGATCCGGACCGTCCCGGTGCCTTCACCGTTCGCTCCTTGCTCCAGTTCCTGCGTGTGCGACCCTTTCAGGGGGCGCTCAAGACGGCCATCGTCGCCGACGCCCACCGATTGAGGGCCGGCGCCGCCAATGCCTTCCTGAAGATGCTGGAGGAGCCGCCCGCCGACACCCTGATCATCCTGCTCACCTCCCTGCGCGGCGGTCTCCTGCCAACCATCCTGTCCCGTTGTCAGGTCGTGAATTTCGATCCCCTCGCCGAGGACGAGTTGAGCGCCATGCTGGGCGCCCTCTACGATATCCCGGTGGACGACGCTCAGGCCTTCTCCCGCGCCGCCGCCGGCAACGCCCGCCGGGCCGCCTCCTATCGTCTCCCCATGGCCCGCGCCATGCGGGCCTGGGCGGCGCAACTCCTGCAGTCGCTGGCCGATGGACGTCGAGGCGCCGCACAGGTGGCCGCGGAACAGATCCACAAGGGGATCGTCCCCGACGGGTTGGCTGAAGCGGCCGAAGCAGCGGCCGTCAGCCGCGTCAGGATCGGCCAGGCCAAGGAGTTGACCGAGAAACGGGAGCGGGCGATTCGGCTATGCGAAACCCTCCTTCTCTATTACAGTGATACGATGGGTTGCGCGACGCGTGGCGAGGGCTGGCGGCCCCGTCTGGCGGAAGATGTGGCCCTCATACGCGACTTGGCCGCCCGGCGAACGCCGACCGGCCTGTTGCACGACATAGAAGCGGTCGAACGGGCCCGTGAGGGTATCGATCGCAACCTCAACATCGGCCTCGTCATGGCGGTGTTGTTCCAGGAGTTGAGCCATGCATTCCAGAAGGACAGGGCCGCGACCGGCGCCTGACCATGATCATAGACATCCCGACAACAAGCCGCAGGGACACGCGGAGAGTTCCGAGCGCCCGTCCGATGCCCCCCTGGTGACCGTGCAGTTCAAGGGGCACCGCAAGGGCTACTACCACAACAAGCGCGGTGTAGAGCTTACCACCGGCGACTATTGCCTGGTCGAGGCCGATCGGGGCCGCGATCTGGGACGTGTCTGCTATATCGGTCCAGGCAAGTCCAAATGGTGGCGCCAGGCCGGAGGCCAGGGCATTATCGGCTTGGCCGAATCGGGGGATCTCAAGCGTCTGCACGAGAACCGCGCCGATGAGTGGGAGTATTACGACATCTGTCTGGAAAAAATCCAGCTGCGCAAGCTCAGGATGAACCTGGTGACGGTCGAGCGGCAGTTTGATCGCAACAAGATCACCTTCTACTTTACGGCCGAAAAGCGTGTGGACTTCCGCAAGCTGGTCAAGGATCTGGCGTCCGTGTTCCGTACCCGGATCGAATTGCGACAGATCGGCGTCCGTGACGAGGCCAAGATGAAGGGCGGCCTGGGGGTTTGCGGCCGTGAACTCTGTTGCTGCACCTTCCTGCACGACTTCTCACCGGTCACCCTGAAAATGGCCAAGGGCCAGCAGCTTCCCCTCAGTCCCAACAAACTTTCCGGACTCTGTGGACGGTTGCGTTGCTGCCTGGCCTACGAACACGATCACTATATGCAGGTTATGTCGCGTCTGCCGCGAGTGGGTACGCGGGTCGATTCGCCGCATGGCCGCGGCGTGGTTCGCAAGTTGGATCTGCTACGGGAAATCGTGACCGTGACGCTCGAGGATTCGGGAGACAAGGTCGCCCTGGAGTCGAGTCAATTGACCTGGGAGACCCGCAAGGACTTGCCGAAAGGGCGAGCCAAGACAGGGCGCCGCGATTGCCGGCACGAGCCCAGGAACCGAAACTAGTGCTCACCGACACGCATCTTCACTTGAACCGACACGAGTTCGAATCGGACGTCTCGATCGTGCTTGAACGGGCGGCGGCCGCCGGCGTCGGACGCTTTATGAACGTGGGTTACGACCTGCAGAGCAGCGTCGATTCGATAGTCCTGGCCGAGAGTGACCCGCGCATTCACGCGACGGTCGGCGTTCATCCCCACGACGCGACGGCCATCGCCGACGCCAAGGGCACGATCACCAAGGCGGGAGAGCGTCTCCTGGCCGAACTGGCC
>DAOVZQ010000231.1 GCA_030635025.1 bacterium | reverse complement strand
CGGCGATGGTGCCGAGAGCGGCCAGGTCCAGCACAGAAGACGAAAAATCGTCGGGCAGACCTTCGGGAGACCGCGCCTGTATCGCCTGGACCAACTTGAAGGCCACCGCGGCGCCGCAGAGTTCGGAGTTGGGATAGCGATTGCCCTTGCGTCGGGGATTGACCAGGACCGTCGCCGCCTCGGGGCGTCGGTCAAAGATGTGGTGATCGAGAACGACGACATCCATGCCCAGTTCACGGGCCAGATTCAGCTCTTCGTGCGCGGCTGAACCCGTATCGACGGTCACCAGCAGGTCCACATGCTCCTTACCCCAGGCGCGCAGTTTACTCTTGGCGACGCCGTAGCCGTCCTTGAGCCGATCGGGCACGAAGGGAGCGCAAAGTTCCATACGACGGCCCGACACATTCAGCACGGTGAAGAGTTCGCCCAGGATCGCCGTGCCGGTCAAGCCGTCCACATCGAAGTCGCCGTGTACGGCCACCTTCTGGCCCGCAGCCGCGGCCGCGAGCAGGCGATCGACGGCACCATCCATCTCTTCGAGAGACCGTGGATCATGGAGGCGATCGAGCGTCGGGAAGAAGAACTGCTCAAGCTGGTCGGGCTCGGTGTAACCGCGAATCACGATCAAGGCCACGAGGTGGTCCGAAACGGGGCGTGTCAGTGGCAGCATGCGTCTAACGGATTCGAGCACATCGGCGGCGGGCACATGGGCCGGGGTCCAGGCGCGAGACGTCAGCAGACCCTCGGCCTCTTGCGGGACCGGCTCACAGCCGTCGTTTACGCGACCGGCGCAGGCTCCATCGTCGAAAGGCATCTCAAACTGCACCATGAACTCCAACGGATACAGGAAGGCGACACGGACGACGCTATTTCAGAACGTCGCCCGGTCGCTTGGATTGTCGATGTCGGGGAAGCCGGTCGTAAGCCGGGTCCTGTTGTCGCCGAAGCGACGACGACCATGTATCTGGGACCGGTGTCTCCACCGACCTCAAGCAGCCTACCCGGGAGTCCGATGAGGCGGGCCGCCTCTTCTCCCCTATTTGGCCTTGCTCCGAGTGGGGTTTACCATGCGACGCCTGTCACCAGCCGCCCGGTGAGCTCTTACCTCACCATTTCACCCTTACCGCGACCCGAGGGTCGTGGCGGTATATTTTCTGTGGCACTTTCCGTGGGATCGCTCCCCCTGGGGGTTACCCAGCACCCTGCCCTGTGGAGCCCGGACTTTCCTCGAATTCTTTCGAACCCGCGGTCGTCTCTCCGACTTCCCGTCTCCATGATAGACCTTCGTCGGCCCCATGTCACGACCCGGATGTGCCTTGTTCCAGGCTGGCCGCTAATCTGCATATGGCGAAGCAGAGGACCGAGGTGTGTGCATCCTGTTCCGGGGGGCGCTTGTCGCCGACTTCCTGTCGGCGGCTCGCTCGGATTTCGGGTCCTGCCGCCCTCCGTGGCGGCAGGACCCTCCATACGCCCCCGGAACAGGATGCACACACCTCGGTCCTCCGTCCGTCATGTGGATGAGCGGGTGCCCCCGACAAGACACAGCCGCGAGCATAGGGACAGAAAAACCGGCCAGGATCCCCTGGAACTGCGGAGCAACTCGCCAAGCTCCACTCACATCAGAAATGAGCAGGCACCTTCGACGAGTTACTTCCAAGGACATGGGGATGGTGGGACATTCGGCGGGGCGTCTGAAGGGGAGCGGAGCCAGGAGGGCGGAGCCCCCCGGAAGCCGAGCAAGTTGCCGACAGGAAGTCGGCAACGAGCGCCCCCGCCGGATGTCCCACCATCCCCATGTCCTTGGAAGTGTCTTGTCGAAGTGACGTGCTTATATCTTACCGTCGAGAGCAAGATTGGCGAGATGATCCGCCACCTTGTTCTTCTCCCGCCGCACATGCCGTATATCCACCTTGGTCATCGACCGCATGAGACTGATGATCTGACGGTAGAAGGGCATCAGATCCTGGCTCTTGACGCGGTACTGTCCGGTGATCTGCCGTGCGACCAGTTCGCTATCCATATGGAGGACGACGTGCTTCACTTTCCAGTCCCGGGCGAACTGCAGGGCGCGGAGTACGGCCTGATATTCGGCGACGTTGTTGGTGGCCTTGCCGATGGTTTCGCCGTGGCCGCATAGGATCTCGCCACCGCGCTGTCCGAAGACGACACCGATGGAAGCGGGGCCGGGATTGCCGCGGCTTGCGCCGTCGGTCCAGACTTCCAGCACCTGGTCTCCCCCCTCGGGCAATGGACTCTTCTTCAGACTCTTGGCCGGTGTCAGGGTCGGGATTTCGTCTTTGGGCGCCTTGCGTTTTCCGGCTGCCCTGGTCGAGGATGCGACGGCATCACCCGTCTCTTGCTGCAGCTCACGACGCCACAGCTTGAGCTGCTTCTTGAGATCTCCGGGAGTAAAGCCGCACTCGCGGGCCAGCGACCGGAGATTGCCGCTTTTTTCAAGGGTCTTGAGCAGGTCATCGAGCGTTGTGGGCTGTTGGGGATCCGACATGGCGTCATGCCCTCCAGGGCCGGTTGGGAACCGGATACAAAGAAAGGGTGCGTGGCACCCTCTCGTCGACACGAAGACTCGTCGGCGGGGAGAAATATGGTGGGCGATACTGGACTTGAACCAGTGACCTCTCGCGTGTGAGGCGAGCGCTCTAGCCAGCTGAGCTAATCGCCCATTTCTCCGTCGAGTTCGTGTGTGGTGGGCCCACCAGGACTTGAACCTGGGACCGACCACTTATGAGGCGGCTGCTCTAACCAACTGAGCTATGGGCCCCACGAACCCGGCGCCAAACGATAAGGGCTTGCCCTCTCGTGGTCAAATCAATATTGCCTCAGACGATCTCCGTATAGCCCTTCAGCTTCCGGCATCGACTGGGATGCCGCAATTTGCGCAGGGCCTTGGCTTCGATCTGACGAACGCGCTCGCGAGTCACCTTGAAGATGGTGCCGACCTCTTCGAGCGTACGCGGCGTACCGTCGCCGAGTCCGAAGCGCAGACGAATCACTTTTTCCTCGCGCCGCGACAGGGTGCTCAAGACGCGATGCAACTGATCCTTCAGCATGGCGTGCGCCGCAACGTGTGACGGAGACAGGGCGCCGGTGTCCTCGATGAAATCGCCGAGGCTGCTGTCCTCGTCCTCGCCGATGGGACGGTCGAGGGAGACCGGCTCCATGCTGGCCTTGAGCACGCCGCTGACCTTCTCCATGGGCATGTCCAGGCTGTTGGCGATCTCTTCGGGAGACGGGTCGCGGCCCAGTTCCTGAACGAGTTGCCGCTGGGCCCGGTTCACCTTGTTGATGGCCTCGATCATGTGGACGGGCACACGGATCGTACGCGCCTGATCCGCGATGGCGCGGGTGATGGCCTGACGAATCCACCAAGTGGCGTAGGTGGAGAACTTGTAGCCCTTGCGATAGTCGAATTTCTCGACGGCGCGCATCAGGCCCGAGTTGCCCTCCTGGATCAGGTCCAAAAACTCCAGGCCGCGGTTGGTGTAGCGCTTGGCGATGCTGATCACCAGCCGCACGTTGGCCTCGATCATCTCACGCTGGGCCACATCCACGTCGCTGCGGCCGTTTTCGATTTCGCGGGCCAGCTCACCGAGACATTTGCAGGACAGGCCGACTTCGCGTTCCACTTCGGTGATCTGCTTCTTGAAGCCGCGCGTCGAAGTGGACGGCTTGTCCTTGCGGTTTTCGGCTTTGATACGCTGCTTCAGGTCGCGCACCTTGTGGTCCACGAGTAGGATCCGGTTCGACAGATGGTCCACCTGCCGCGGCGCGAGATGAAGACCCACGAAATTGTCGATGACCTTACGCTCGCGGGACTGGACCATGCGTGTGAGCGTGGCGGCCCTTGTGCTGTTCTTGCACTTGGCGAGTTCGGTATTCTGGGACTCGAGCTCCGCCTGCCACTTCTCGATGCGGTCGATGGCCCGCAGGATCCGCTGGCCCTCTTTTTTGGGCGAGTAATGTACGTTCCAGGTACTGCTGTCGTGCTGCACGACTTCATCCACCAGGATGTGTTCCTGTGCGAGCTGTGTGGCTATGTAGCGCAGTTCGCGCAGAGTCAGCTGGGAGCGGACTGTGGCCTTGAGGACGGCGTGCAGCCCCTCCTCCATGCGTTTGGCCAGGTCCACTTCGCCCTGCCTCGTCAGCAGGGGCACGCGCCCCATTTCCCTGAGGTACATGCGCACGGGGTCGTCGTACTTCATATTGCTGCGCTGGGATTTGCGCTGGGCGGCGGTCTTGCGCTTCAGCTTTTCGGTTTCCTTGCGCCGCTTGCGGTTGGCTTCCGCCTGGTTCTCGTAGACGTCGATCTTGACCTCTGTGAGCTTTTCCAGAACCCGCTCGTAGAGGTCGACGATCTTGTCCTCTTCGCCAATGATTTCGTTGACTTGGTCCAGCAGAATATATCCGCCGTTCCCTGTGGCTTGCTTACGGATAAGATCGACGATGCTGTCGAGTTTCACGTTGGCCATGGACGTTCTAATCCCCCTCGCGGCCGGGACGCGTTCGCAGGGCCTCGCTCAGGCGTCGGCGTTCCCGGTCGGATTCAAGTCGATGTTGGCAATCCCGTACGATCTGCAGGTGATCGGCGCTATCATCTCCCTCGTGTGCAGTGAGAAGGTCCGTCACGTAACGACGGTACGCGGCGTCGTGTTCGTGCCAGCGCGACTGGATGAAATCGGTCGGTGGAGCGACCTCTCCGCCTCGTCGCGCGTCTTGCCAGGCCGACAGCTCATCCTTCAGAACCATGCCCGTCCCATCGGACATTTTCTGATCGGCGAGCAATTGCAGCAGCTCCTCCGCGGCTTTGCCGCTGACATCGGCCAGGGCGTGGGTCAACATCTGGGCTTCGATGGCCTCGGTATCGACACCCAGCCGGTCCCGTTGTGCCTGAGGCGCCGCATCGCCGGCGTCCCCGTCCGGATCTCCGGCCGCGGGATGCGGCTCCATGCCGCGATTGGATCGTGTCAGACGGGCGATTTCGCCGTGCAAAATCTTCCCCTCAAGATGGAAGAGTTCCGACGCCTCCGCCACCAGATAAGACTGCCGAATAGGATCCTTCACGTCGGCCACGGTCTTAAGGGCCGCCCTAACGGCCCGTTCCATCCCCTCTCGGCCCTTCCCACTGGCGGTGGGCAGGTCGTGCAGCAGAGGTAGGTATCCGGGTGGGGCCTCTAGGATGTCCGCGCGGG
>DAOVZQ010000333.1 GCA_030635025.1 bacterium | reverse complement strand
TCGCCGTATTGGACGAGGTGATCACCTCGATCCGGGAGATCGCCGTATTCACCTGACCCAGTTCTTTGGCCTGTTGGTCGATGCATTTCGAAACCTGAGTGATCGTCGTAGACGATGTCGCAATGTTCTCGACGATCTCCTGGAGACACACATCCATCTCGCCGGCAACCGTCGCGCCATCATCCGTGTTTTCCAGGGCCTTGACGATGAGGATCTGGGTGTCCTGCGCGGCGGCGGCACTGCCCGCAGCCAGATTGCGGACTTCCTCCGCTACGACCGCGAAACCCCGCCCCGCTTCGCCCGCCCGTGCAGCCTCGACCGCGGCATTCAGGGCCAACAGGTTGGTCTGGAAGGCGATTTCGTCGATGGTCTTGATGATCTTCGCCGTTTCGTGCGACGACTCGCGAATGGCCGTCATGGCCACGTTCATTCGATCCATCGCATCGGAACTTTCGTCGGCCGCATGGGATGCTTGGCCTGCCTTCTGGTCGGCCTGATTGGCGTAATCCGTGGTGGTTTGGTTGTGGGTGCTGACCTGCTTGAGCAGACCCGCGGTTTCCTGGAGACTCACGGCCTGATCGTTGGCTCCATTGGCCATGACCGCGGCGGTCTCTGCGAAGATCTTGGAACTCGAGGCGATACTGCGCACTCTCTCGTACAGCCTCATGGATATCTCGTTCACAGGTCGAATCACCAGGTGCGCAATGATCAGGCGCAGTATGACGGCCGCCAGCGCCAGAGCGCTCGTCACGGCCAAGATCATGACCATCATCTGCCTGTTCATGGCGGCCTTGCTCGCCGCAGTGCTGACATAGACGTCGGCACCACCGAGCACGTCGCCGACCTTCGCCACTTCATGGCACCCGAGACAGCTTTCGGTTGCCGGAAGAGGCATGACATAGCGTATGACGTCACTCGATTCGCTATGGATCAAGGAGACGTCACCCGTTGTCATCACGGTTCGCTGAACGTCGTCGCGTATCTGGGCCCCATCACGAATGCCGAACTCCTGCTCGGTCACATGACCGCGAAACGCCCGAACTTCGACGATCCCTTCCTGGGTACGAGCCTTTTCGATATAGCCCTCGAGCCCCTCCATATCGCCGACCTCGCCGAACCATGCCATGGCCTGCGTAATGCTGGACGCCACGAACCGGGCCGAGTTCGCCATCTCCTCTTCGTTGATTCGCTTTGAGACGAGTTGATTGACGGCACCGGCCAGACCCAGCACTAAAACGAGACTGGCGACGATCCAGACAGTGACCTTGTTCTTCATACTCACCCGACATCCTCCAAACTCGGCGGCGTGGTTCCCGATCAGATAAGCGGGACACATGTATCTCTATCGTCATATCAACACCGCGATTGAGCCAATTATCGAGAACTAAGCCCGTTTTAAGCACATGTGAAATCTGCGGCTAATCGATGTACACGAAGGCCGGTGGGGCGAAGCCGTTGAAACGAGTCGACTCGGCATAAGTGTATGCACCCATGGCCCCGACGATCAGCAGGTCATCCAGATGCATCTCGGGGAGTGATACGGGATCGACGCGGCCCTGGCCGTCACGGGAAAAGACATCGATGCAATCGCAGGTCGGGCCGGCCAGAACATAGCTCCGGACCGGTCCGTTCGTGTTGGTGCGGAAGGGGTAGATCTGCTGGTAAAGCACGACTTCCAGAAAACTGCCGAAAACGCCGTCGTCGAAATACAGCCAGTCGCGGCCGTCGCGTTCGGACTCGGAAATAACCTTGGTGACCAGGGCGACGGCGTCGCCGACCACGGCACGACCGGGCTCGGCCACCAGTTTGACATGATCGTCGAACAACTCACGATAACGGTCGGAGATGATCCGCCCCATCACCTCGATGTCGAAGTCCTCGTCCTGGTAGCGAACCGGGAACCCGCCGCCGATATCGACGAACTCCAGATCCATGCCCTTGGCGCGCGCCTCGCCGAAGATCGCGTGTACGGTGTCGAGGGCTTCCAGGTATCGATCGACAACGAGACACTGGCTACCCACATGGAAACTGACGCCACTCGGATTCAGACCCGCGTCGCGCGCCGCCAGCAGCAGGGGCACGGCGTCATCGGGTCGAGCGCCGAACTTTTCGCTCAGGTGGGCGACGCTGCCTTCGTTGGACACCCGGATACGCACGTGCACGTTGGCGCCCGGTGCATGTCTGGCGATCTGCGTGATTTCGGACCGGTTGTCGAAGGTGAAATCGTCCAGACCGACACCAGTCGCGTGTTCGATGTGCCGCGGGTCCTTCACCGTATCCGCAAAAATGAGATCCTTGCGGGCGTCGGCCCCGGTCGCCAGCGCGGCGTCTATCTCACCCTTGGACGCCACGTCGAACCCGGCGCCGATCCCGGACAGGGTCCGAAGGATACCCTCATGGGGGTTGGCCTTGACCGCATAGAACAATGTGACCGCGGGCAGGGCGCGATCCAAACGCCGGTAGTTCTCGGCGATCTGCTCCCGGCTCACGATGTAGATGGGAGTGCCATGTTGGCGGACGAGATCTTCTATGGTGGCCGTGGGGAGGTCGAAAGGGTTCATTTTGATCTCGTGGTTGAAGCTGAAGAAGTCTCGTCCGGCGATTACAGAAACAGTATCGGCTATCGATGCAGAGATGAAAAGAGTGGGATCAGTATGGCTGTTGCAGGCGCGTCGAGACGCGTTGGACGAAAAACCCCATACGCCTTGTAAATCACTGGGAGATATGTCAACATCCCTCACATGGCCCGGAACGCCCACCGGCGATCTCCAGATATGAGGAGGGCCCATGAAAACATCACCACATGACAGCGACCGCATCGACCGCGAGCAACTCCAATCCGAAATCGATCTGATCAGCAACAACCCGATCATCGACGGACTCTTGAACGTGGTCAGCGGCCTGATGGCCGTTCTCAACGAGCAGCGCCAGATCCTGGCCATCAACGGAGCCATGATGGCCGACCTGGGCATCGACGACCCGGCCGAGGTGCTGGGATTGCGTTTGGGTGAAACCGTTCAGTGCAAATACGTACCGGAAGGAACCGACGGTTGCGGCACGACCCCCCACTGCGCGTCCTGCGGCGCCGCCATCGCCATCGTCGTAAGCCTCGACACCAACACGCCGGCCCGGCGTCGCTGTACGATCTCCACGGTCAGGAATCAACAACCCTGCGACCTCTACCTGGAGGTGCAATCCTACCCGATCCTGTACGCCGGCAAACGCCTTCTGCTGCTGTTTATGCAGGACGTCTCCTCCCACCAGAACTGGCAGGCTCTCGTACGGGTGTTCATCCACGATTTCAATAATATCCTCACCGGCCTGGTCGGCGCCTCCAGCCTGCTGCTGGAGCGGACATCGGGCGAGTCCCACGAGCTTGCCCACAACATCCGCGATCTCTCGGTGCGCATGGGACAGGAAATCGAGATGCAGAAGCATCTCATTGATATGCAGGAGAGCCGCTATAAGCCGATTAAACGCGATGTGTCGGTACAGGAAGTCCTACACGAACTCGAGATCATCTTCACAAACCATCCCACGGCCGCCGGCAAGCGCTTCGTCCTGCCCGACAATCCACCCGAAGTCGAGTTTCTGAGCGATCCTTCCGTACTCTTCAGAGTGATCGACAACCTGGTCGTCAATGCGTTCGAGGCCTCCGATCCGGGCGGAGATGTGGTCGTGTCGGTGAAAGAAACGCCCGGTGAGTTGGCGTTCTGCGTCTGGAACAGCGGTGTGATCCCCGAAGACATCACCAAACGACTCTTCCAACGCAACTTCAGCACGAAACCGGAAGGAGGCCGGGGCCTCGGCTTGTTCTCGGCCCGTCTGTTCGGGGAGGATATCCTGGACGGAACGTTGAGCTTCACGAGCTCACGGGCTGAAGGAACGACGTTCAAACTGGTATTGAAGATCTGATTATCGATTGCGACTGGCATATCCTATGCAATTCAATCCTCCGCGATAGCATTCTCCCGAAACTCCGTTGAGCCTGGGGAGGGTAACGTGTTGTTAGATAAATTCTTGGAGCGACATCGCGTATCGAGCCGCGACGTTGCTCGTCGTGCGCTTG
>DAOVZQ010000250.1 GCA_030635025.1 bacterium | reverse complement strand
GGATCCAGGTTGTTCTGGATCATGAGCATGATCGCAGCCGCCTGTCGGCACCGGGCCGGGTAATCCGCGATCGGGCGGGCGCGCATGGCGTACGTGGGGCGGTAGCGCAGCATGTAGATGCGGCCGAGACGGGCCAGTTCGGCGGCAAATTCCGGCGCCAGTTCGGGGTGCTGATGGACCGGGAAATAGCGCAGGGCGTTGCGCAGGGCCAGTACCTTCTCGTCGGCCGACAGTAGCATGGGACGACGGGGCGCGCGGGACACCGCGGGGTCGATGGGCGGCGCCGCGGGCGGCGTGTCGGGCAGGCCGGCGCGAATCTGCGCCTGGAAGTCGCTCAGGGCGGTCGGGTTCATCGTCATCCTCCGGACGGTGGTCTGGTGAGTGGGCCCAACGATAACATCTGGCCGGGGCGTCTTCCACCCGCAAACCGTGGGCGGGCTTGACCGCGACTCCGTAGACTGCCACAATCCCCGAAATTGCCATTCCGTCCGGGGAGGGACGCCATGAACCAGCTATTTGATCGCATGCTCCGAGCCGCAAAGCTCGATTCCATGCTCTACGAAGAAGTCGAACACGATCCCGGAGCGACCGGCCAGGCCCTGGCCGTGGTGCTGTTGTCCGCGGCGGCGGCCGGGCTCGGCAGCCCCATGGGCGGCGGCCTAGGCACGATGACCGTGAATGCCATCATCGCGATCGTCTCTTGGTTCGTCTGGTCGGGGATCGTCTACCTGATCGGCACCCGATTGTTGCCGGAGCCGCAGACCGAGGCCGACTACGGGCAGCTTCTACGCACAATCGGTTTTTCCAGCGCCCCGGGCGTGCTGCGCGTGGTGGGGTTCATTCCGGTCTTGGGTTGGGCGGTCAGTCTGATCGCCCAGGTTTGGATGTTGGCGGCGATGGTCATCGCCGTGCGCCAGGCCCTCGACTACAAGGGGACCGGGCGTGCCATCGTCGTTTGTCTGATCGGTTGGGTCGTCATGATTGTCGTCAGCGTCGTGCTCGGCGGCATGATCGCGTTATAAGGGAGTTAAGAGGCATGCGTTCACATCCTGCGTTTCTGATGATCGTTCTGTGCGCCCTGGTCTTCGGTTCGGTTGCGGAGGCCCGTGACCGGGACCGCGCCGTCTATCGCGGACCCAACGAGTACCCAATCCTGGATGAGATCACGGCGCGGCGCGATTCCCTGGCCGACGCCGTCAACGCCCTGCAGACCTCCACCGACGAGCGCTATGAGGCCGACGCCGAAGCTCTCGAAGACGCCGATATGTCGCTGCGCGTGGATTGGACCAAGATCGAGCGGCCCAAGACCCCCGACGCCTTCAAGACGCGCCTACCGCACCTGCCCCCGACGCCCCAGTTCTACACGGGCTCCTGCTGGGCCTTCGCTGCCACGTCGATGATGGAGTCGGAAGTCATCAGGCTGACCGGTGACAAGATCAAGCTCTCGGAGATGTGGCTGGTCTACTGGGAATACGTCGAAAAGGTGCGCCGCTGGGTGCGTGAGTACGGGCACAGCCCGGTGGCCGAGGGCTCCCAGAGCGATGCGATCGTCGACATCTACAAGGCGTACGGCGCGGTGCCCAAGGAGGCCTACGTCGGCGTTCTCTTCGATGATGAGCGCCATGATCATCACCAGATGATGGACGAGCTCACCGGTTACCTCGCCTGGGCCAAGAC
Source organism: bacterium (assembly GCA_030635025.1). Taxonomy (GTDB): domain Bacteria; phylum Krumholzibacteriota; class Krumholzibacteriia; order LZORAL124-64-63; family LZORAL124-64-63; genus JAHIYU01. The sequence goes on along the minus strand of DAOVZQ010000250.1, from coordinate 3,275 downwards.
CAACGACGTGTGGGACGAGGAACGCGTGATCGCCGGCGCCCGCCTGATCCTCGACGACCACCTGGGCGCCCCCCCCGAGACCTTCTTTTGGCAGGGACGCAACTGGTCCGCGCGCTCGTTCCTGCTCGAGGCCATGCGTCTGGACATGGACGCCTACGTGGGCTGTGTCTCCTTCATGGAGCGCCCCGGCTACGCCTTCGGCGATCAATGCCTGCTGGACGTGACCGACAACTGGCGTCGCAAGGACAGCTATCTGAACCTACCCGTGACCGAGTTCATGCGCATGGTTCACGAGTCGGTTCGACGCGGCTACAGTCTGGTGATCGGCGGGGACAATTCGGAAGCCGGCATGGATGGTCAGTACGATGCCGCGGTGATTCCCTCGTGGGACATACCGGCCGATCACATCGACCAGAGCAGTCGCGAGCACCGCATCCGCAACGGGCAGACCGGCGACGACCACGGGATTCACGTGGTCGGGCACACCAAGATCGATGGGCGGCAGTGGTACCTGATCAAGGACTCCAACCGCTCGAGCCGGCTGGGGACCTTCAAGGGGTATTACTTTTTCGACGGCGACTACATCAAGTTGAAGATGCTGTCGATCCTGGTCCACAAGGATGTGTTGAGGAACGTACTGCCGCGTTGATGACCCACCGATGAAACACGAAGGCCCGCGAGCCGTGATGCTCGCGGGCCTTGGTTTACCGACAGATCATCCCGATCAGGCCAGAGTGTCCTGTTCCCGCTCGGCCGTGATGCCCCTACGCGCCAGCTCCTCCAGCATACGCTCGCCCGGCACCACCGTTTCCTGGGGATGCGCACCGGGCGCTTCGATCTCGCCGTGGGCCAGCATGGCGGCGACGATGGCCGCCGGGAAGCCGGTCATACGCATCATCGCCGTCAGGCCGGTCGTCTCGTCACGCCTGTCGACGATGCGGATGCGGCGGCGCAGATGATGTCCGTTTTCCGTTCCGTCGGCATCGGCCTGCAATAACACCAGGTCGCCGCCGCCGCGGGGCAGCGCCTGTTCCAGACAGGTTGCCAGTACGTCGCGGGGCCGGACGCGCGCGTCGTCGGCGGTGACGGGTTCGGATCCGGTCAGTCCCAGATCCATCAGCAGCTTGATCTGATCGCGGTGGCCCGGGTAGCGGATGGTCTTGTAGTCAAGGTCACGTACTTTCCCCGCCAGGGTTTTGGGCAGGGTCGAGACGCCGCCGGATGTCTGGAAGGCCTCCAGTTCGCCGAAGCCGGGAAAGGTCAGCGTTTCGAGTTCGGACAGGCCCGGCACCACGTGCTGTTCGCCGTCGCGCACCACCACGCAATCCTCGATGTACTCGTTGATCAGACCCTGCACGGCGAAGACGATCTCGTAGTTCAGGGGCGGTTGGGGGTCCTGGGGGAGGCCGCCTACCCGCAGGCCGACGCGATCGCAGGTGTCGAAGCCCTGGGCCAGATAGTACCCCAGAACTCCGGCCAAACCCGGAGCCAGTCCGCAGTCGGGCACGACGGTCACGCCGGCGGCGTTCGCCGGGGCGTCCTGGGCGAACTGCTCGGCCACGATGTCGTTGTTGCCGCCGAGGTCCAGGAAGTGGGCGCCATGTTCGATCGCCAGCCGGGTCAGGTCAGCGTTGAACCAGTAGTTGACGGCGCTGACGCACACGGCGGCCTCGTCCATCAAGGGACCGACCAGCGACGCGTCGGTGACATCACCGGCCGTGTAGGCGACGCGTGGGTCATCGAGCCACGCGGCCAGCGCCGCGACGGCGTCCGCGTCCCGGTCCACCAGATGCACACCGGTCGTGCCGACGGCGTGATGCAACAGATCGTAGGCGATGGCGCGGCCCTGCAGGCCGGCTCCGAGCAGCAGGTATCTCATGACGTCCTTCCGGTTGACGGAGGGCGAACTCTACACCCCTTGGGAAGTCGAATCTAGCCCTTTGACGCGGGACACGCCCGGGGCTACACTCTGCCGCTGACATCGTTTTGTACAACACGGTCAAGGAGATGAGATGGACGCCAAGCTGTTGCAGTCCCGACTGCTGGAGTTGATTCGGCGCACTTCGTGCGAGCTGCCTCCCGACGTGAAGCGGGCGGTCGACAAGGGGTGGCGCAAGGAGAAGGCGGGCACCACGGCCAAATACGCCTTCAGCGTGATCCGCGACAACGTTGTTCTCGCGAACGACAAGTCGCAGCCGATCTGCCAGGATACCGGTACGATCATCTGCTATGTGGATCGGCCGCTCTGGATTACCGAGACCGATTTCCGCAAGGCCTTCGAGACGGCCGTGGTACAGGCCACCAAGGTCGGCTACCTGCGCCAGAACTCCGTCGATTCGATCACCGGCAAGAACTCCGGAACCAACCTCGGGCCGGGCAGCCCGACGATCCATTTCCACGAGACCAAGGCCAAGGCCATGACCGTTCGCATGATGCTCAAGGGCGGCGGTTGCGAAAACGTGGGCACCCAGTACGCGCTGCCCAACACCGAACTCGGCGCAGGGCGCGACCTCGAAGGCGTGCGGCGTTGCGTCCTGGACGCGGTGCACAAGGCCCAGGGCAAGGGCTGCGGCCCCGGCGTGTTGGGCGTGTGCATCGGCGGCGATCGCGCTTCCGGCTATGCGGCTTCCAAGGAAGAGTTCTTTCGCACCCTCGACGACAAGAACCCCGACCCCACCCTGGCGCGCCTGGAAAAACGGCTCGTCAAGGAGGCCAACAGCCTAGGTGTCGGCCCCATGGGCTTCGGCGGCGAGACGACGGTCATGGGTATCAAGATGACCCATCGCAACCGCGTGCCGGCCTCGTTCTACGTTTCAGTCTCCTACATGTGCTGGGCGTTCCGGCGCGACGGCTGCAAGATCTCCGAGTCGGGCAAAGTCACCAGCTGGCTCTACAGCTGACCCGATAGAAAGGACCGGTCATGTTACTGGAAGCCCCCTTCACCGAAGCCAAGCTCCGCAAGTTCCGCGTGGGCGATGTGGTCGAGATCACCGGACTGCTTTACACTGGACGCGACGCCGTCCACAAATACCTTCACGACGGCGGAAAGCCGCCGGTCGATCTCATGAACTCGATTATCTATCACTGTGGTCCCGTGGTCGTTCGCGAGAAGGGCAAGTGGGTCGTCAAGGCCGCCGGCCCGACCACGTCGATCCGCGAGGAGCCCTACCAGGGCCCGTTGATGGAGCAGTACGGCATCCGCGGCGTGATCGGCAAGGGCGGCATGGGGCCCAAGACCCTGGCCGCCTGCAAGAAAGTCGGTGCCTGTTACTTCC
>DAOVZQ010000251.1 GCA_030635025.1 bacterium | reverse complement strand
TGCAGTTGTGTGTGGGCGAAGAGTTTGTTCAGCACGACCTGGGGATAGGCGTCCTTCTTGAGCACCACCACCACGCGCATGCCCTCGCGATCCGACTCGTCGCGCAGGTCGGAGATGCCGTCGATCTGCCCGCCGCGCACGAGCACGGCGATCTTCTCGACCAGATTCGCCTTGTTCACCTGGTAGGGCAGTTCGCTGATGACGATCCGCGCGCGTCCCTTGGCGTCCTCGTCGATCTCGGTGCGCCCTCGCACCACAACGCGGCCACGGCCGGTATTGAAGTAGTCGATGATGCCGCGCCGGCCCTGGATGATGCCGCCGGTCGGGAAATCCGGCCCAGACACGAACTCCATCAAGCCGTCGACATCCAGCTCCGGATCGTCGAGCAGGGCGACCAGGCCGTTGCAGATCTCGGTCAGGTTGTGGGGCGGAATCTTGGTGGCCATGCCGACCGCGATGCCGTCGGCGCCGTTGATCAGCAGGTTGGGTATGGCCGACGGCATGACCGAAGGCATCGTGCGCGATCCGTCGTAGTTGGGAACGTAGTCGACCGTCTCCTTGTCGAGATCGCGCAGGATGTCCGTGGCGATCTTGGTCATGCGGGCTTCTGTATATCGTTCCGCGGCCGCCGAGTCGCCGTCCACCGAGCCGAAGTTTCCCTGCCCGTCCACAAGCGGGTAGCGCAGGCTGAAGTCCTGGGCCATGCGGACCAGGGTGTCGTAGCAGGCGGACGTTCCGTGCGGATGGTAGTTACCGGTGGTGTCGCCCGTGATCTTGGCCGACTTGCGGTAGGGCCGGCCGGGCTGGAGGTTCAGGTCGTTCATGGCCGTCAGCACGCGCCGGTGCACGGGCTTCAGGCCGTCGCGCACATCGGGCAACGCGCGCGAGATGATCACGCTCATGGAGTACTCGAGATACGACTGCTCCATCTTCTCTTTGATGCCGACATCCAGCACGGTGCCGAGGTTCTTTTCGCTCATTTATTTCTCCGCCTGCAGGCTAGATGTCCAGGTCTTCGTAGCGGACCTTTTCCGCGTTCTCTTCGATGAATCGGCGGCGCGGTTCGACCTCGTCGCCCATGAGCTTCGTGAAGGTGTGATCCGCTGCGGCCGCGTCCTCGATATTCACACGCAGCAGGGTCCGGCGTTCGGGATCCATGGTGGTTTCCCAGAGCTGCTCGGGGTTCATTTCACCGAGGCCCTTGTAGCGCTGCACGTACACCCCGCGGTTGCCCATCTCCTCCACCAACAGATCCTTCTGGTCGTCTGTGTAGCAGTACTTTTCGACACTGCCCTTCTTCACTCGGTACAGCGGCGGCTGGGCTACGTAGACGTACCCGGCTTCGATGACCTCGCGGAAGTAGCGGAAGAACAGCGTGAGGACCAGGGTCAGGATGTGCGCGCCGTCCACGTCGGCGTCCGTCATGATGATGATGCGGTGGTAGCGCAGCTTCTCGATGTCGAAGATGCCCGCGCCGACCCCGGCGCCGAGCGCCGTGATGACGGTCCGCACCTCGTCGTTGTTCAGGCTCTTGTCCAGGCGCGCCTTCTCCACGTTAAGGATCTTGCCCTTGAGCGGCAGGATGGCCTGAAACTGGCGGTCGCGCCCCTGTTTGGCCGAGCCTCCGGCCGAGTCGCCCTCCACCAGGTAGATCTCGCATTCCGCGGGGTTGGTGCTGGCGCAATCGGACAGCTTGCCCGGCAGCGCCGCCGAGTCGAGGGCCGACTTGCGTCGCGTCAGGTCGCGCGCGCGACGGGCGGCCTCGCGAGCATGCGCGGCGCCTATACACTTGTTGACGACCTTCTTGCCGACGGACGGGTTCTCGGCCAGGTACTCGCTGAAGGCTGCGTTGACCAGTTGCTCGACCTGCCCCTTGACTTCGGTGTTGCCCAGTTTGGTCTTGGTCTGTCCCTCGAACTGCGGCTCGGGGATCTTCACGGAGATGACCGCCGTCAGACCCTCGCGCACATCGTCGCCGCTAAGACCCTTCATGTCCTTCTTGAAAAGGTTTTCCTTCTGGGCATAGGCGTTGATGGTGCGCGTGAGACCGGCGCGGAAGCCGGACAGGTGCGTGCCGCCTTCGTGCGTGTTGATATTGTTGGCGAAGGTGAAGAGGTTCTCGGCGTAGCCGTCGTTGTAGTCCAGGGCGATCTCCACCTGGACGCCGTCCTTCTCCCCTTCGAAGTAGACCGGGTCGCCGCACAGGGCGGTCTTGTTTTCGTTGATCCACTTCACGTATTCGATGATCCCGCCCTCGTAGCGGAATGTCTCTTCGCGCTCCTTGCCCTCACGCTCGTCCGTGATCGAAATGACCAGACCCTTGTTCAGGAATGCCAACTCGCGTATGCGCGACTTCAGCGTGTCGAAATGGTAGACCCGCTCGGGGAAAATCTCCGGGTCGGGTTCGAAGGTGATGGTCGTGCCTGTCGACGCGTCGGGGCTGTCCCCCACCTGATCCACGCCTGTGACCGGGGCGCCGCGCACGTATTTCTGGATGTAGAGCTTGCCGTCACGCCGCACTTCGGCTTCGAGATTTACGGACAGCGCGTTTACGCAACTGACGCCCACGCCGTGCAACCCGCCGGACACCTTGTAGCTGTCCTTGTCGAATTTTCCGCCGGCATGAAGACTGGTCATGACCACTTCAAGGGCCGGCTTGCCCTCGGTGGCGTGCATGTCGACGGGAATGCCGCGGCCGTCGTCGATCACACGGATCACGTCGCCCGCCATGATGAAGACCTTGATCTCCTTGCAGAACCCGGCCAGGGCTTCGTCGATGGAGTTGTCCACCACCTCGTAGACCAGGTGGTGCAGTCCGCGCACACCCGTGTCGCCGATGTACATGGCCGGTCTCTTGCGAACGGCCTCGAGTCCCTTGAGGACCTGTATGCCGTCCGCCGTGTATTCTTGCGCTGCGCTCATCGTCACGTCCTTATCGGTGTTGAAAACGCCGGGGCGTCCCTGCTCCGGCGGGGTTGTCGTCTGACGTTGACGTTCGGGCTTCATCCAGTTCCTCCGCGTCGCCATCGCACCTCGCGCACCGTACCTTCGCCGTGGCGCGCGTTATATTTCTCGATGATGGCGGGAAAGAGCAACGTAAGCTCCTGCCGCCAGGCCGCGTGATCGGCCTCAAGGGTCAAAACCCCGTCCCTGATATCCACCGCCTGCGTGTGTGCAGCGGCGCGCGCTCCAACGATCTCGTCCCATTCGTCAAGCACGGACCGTTCCCGGGCGCGCGAGGCGAGTCCGGTCTGATCCAGAACGGAATCCAGAATGGACCCCACATGCTCGGGGCGGGACTTGGTTCGGTCGTCATTCATTGTTCGATTTCAATCCGGCCTGTGTGGACCGACCAGCGACTGGTCCTGTCCGGACTCCATCCCTCTACGTCTTCCGGACGCGCCGTCGCGATGAAGATCTGATGGTCGCGCGCGGTCATGTCCTGTAGTCGACGGGTACGGTCCCTATCCAGCTCGCTGAAGATATCGTCAAAAAAGAGAATCGGACGAATCCGACGCTTCCTGTGCACGAGTTCACCTTGGGCGAGCTTCAAGGCGATGGCTGCAGAGCGGGTCTCGCCCTGCGACCCGAAGGTCCTGAGCGACACTGCGTTCTGCTGGATTTTAACATCGTCCGTATGGGGTCCGGCGAGGCTCCGACCCCGCTTGATCTCATCCCCTATAATATAGTCGAAAATGCGTAAAATTTCCTGCCTAAAATCATCTTCTGACAGGTCTTTTTGGTCAATATTAAGTCCCTGTGAATAAACAAGTTCCAGTGTCGATTCTTGGTCCGTGAAGGCCCCATGGAGCCGTGACGCCTCGGCAGCCAGTTCCCGCACGTAGGCCGCCCTCTCGCGGAGCAGCGGCGCGGCGTGTTCCGCCATCTCCATATTCCAGATTTCGAGGTTCCGGCGATGTTCCGGATCAACCCCGCGACCGCCTTTCATGTCGCGCAGAAGACGCGTCTTCTGACGTAGCGCCCGCGTGTAGAATCGCAGATGGTGAAGGTACTCGGGATCGAGAATACAGAGCCCCGCATCGAGAAAGCGTCGGCGATTAATGGGGCCGCCGCGCACCAGTTCGACGGTCTGCGGATCGTAGACGACTGTGGCGAGACGTCCGATAAGCTGGTGCTTCGATGCCAGGATCTCCCCGTCCACGCGAACACGGCGCGTTCCGTCGCGCTGCAGGCCGAACTCGAAGACCTGCTCGGTGTCGTCCTCCCCCGCCGACTTGATTTCCACGTGAGCGGTATCCTGATCGAAGGCGACCAGCTCCCGATCGGCGGCGCCACGGAAAGACCGACCCAGGGCCGGGTAGTTGAGCGCCTCGAGCAGGTTCGTCTTGCCCTGTCCGTTGCGGCCCACGAAAATATTGACGCCGGGGGAAAAAACAAGCTGGGCTTCCGTCAGGTTGCGGAAGCCCAGTAGATTTGCCTCGAGGAGCCTCATCTACTCGGAGGTGAGACGCAGGGGCATAAGGAGACAGAGCAACGTGTCGTCGTTGTCGCCGTCGACAGGCGAGAGGAGAGCCGCGCTCTGGGGATCCTTCATGGAGAGCTGGACCGTGTCGGTCTCGATGTTCTTCAACACGTCGAGCAGGTAGTTGTAGTTGAAGCCGATCTCCATGGCGTCGCCGTCGTAGGAGACCGGAAGCTCGTCCTCGGCGCGACTGCCGTCGGTGCCGGTGGCCGACAGTTCGAGACGGCTGTTTTCGATGCCGAGTCGAATCTGGCTGGTGATGCGATCCGCGGTGATGGACACCCGTCGCACGGCGTTCATGAACGCCTCGCGATCGATGTTCATGGTCAGATTGTTCGACTTGGGAATAACCGCCGTGTAGTCGGGGAACGGGCCTTCGAGCAGGCGCGTGTGCAGAACCGTCTCGCCCATCCGGAAGCTGAGCTGGTTTTCAGTGAAGAAGACCTCGCTCTTTTCGACGCCCTC
>DAOVZQ010000226.1 GCA_030635025.1 bacterium | reverse complement strand
GATTCCGGATAGTCCTCCACGGCGCGGCCGGACCAGGACATGGTTGCATGGCCCCGATTGCTTGAAAGCATGATCTCGGTCAAGGCCAACAGGGCCTCCAGGGGAGCGGGATCGTCCTCGACACAGGCGACCAGCAGGGGCTCCGCATCGGCCGGACGACCCGACAGGAAGTGGGTCATGCCGTCGCTACAGGCCGGGGTGCGGGACTCGGTCGCCGGGACATCCGCGACCTGGGACAATGCGGTGACGGATATTAAAAGACAGAGTAGCAGGATGACAGATCGCATGGGACAGGCTTTCCGGCAAGGGGCTTGCGTCAGCCGATCCAGCGCCTGACCGGATCGAGCCAGAACGTCGGGTCGAGCCACGTCCAACGCATGTCTTCGGGATGAAGTTCCCGGTGGCGGCGCAGGCGGGCCAGGGCCTGACCCGTGCGCTCCTGTCGGTGCAGGAAACAGATCCTGTCCCGCAACAGCGAATCGGGCACGGCCTCGGGCAGGATCGCCTCCCCCGTTTCATCCACGGCAAGATAGACCTTCATGATCAAGGCCGCGAGCGTTTCGGTCGTGGCGCCTTCGTCTACGAGTTCATCGAGCAGATGCAGGGCATCCAGCCATGCTTCGTCGATCACCCACGACCGGGCCTTAAGCAGTTTCCAGGCGGGCTTGTCCGCATAGGCCTGCGGCATCTCGCCATCCTGGATGGACTGGCCGGTGGAGAGTTTCATCAGTGCCGTGAGATAGTCGTGTCGCTCGTCGATTATTGCGGCGTCGTCACCGGTCGGCCAATTGTCCAACACCTTGCCCAGTCGGTCCCACCGACCGCGACCGGCATGATGGCAGGCCAGGTAGTGATGGTAGTCGGCATCGACGAACCACTTGTCGGCCAGCGCTTCTAGCCTCTTGTGGGTGAGGTCCGCGAAACCATCGAGATCGTCACAGGCGGCGCGCAGCAATTCGGCCGTGGGAAAAGAGGCGGACAGGTCCCCCCAGGTGAGAAGCTGTCGCCGGGCTTCTTCACGACGGCCCGTCAACAGGGAGATCACGGCGCCGAGGTAGGAACAGAAGAGGGCCTCGCCCGGATGTCCGCCCACCGGATCGGTGAGTTCCGACTGGATCTGGATCACCTCGCGAGCCTCCGCGAAACGATGCTGATCGGCCAGGACCAGAGCCTTGAGATGAGCCGCCGTACGGTAACGGGGATTGAGAACCAGGGCGCGACCGACCTCCTCCAGCGCATCGGCGTTGCGACCGGTCTGGAACAGGGCACCCGCCAGCTTGACGCGATAATCGGGATAAGTGGGATTTGCCTCGCAAAGCGACTGTAATTTGGGAATACCCTCTTCCCAGTTGCCGCTGCGACAGAGTTCCACGGCGACGGCCACGTCCTGGTCGTCGCGCTTCTCGGTGATGGTTTCACGGAGCAGGGACGAGAGTTCGGCCGGCAGGGTCTCGGCGCGGTAGGGTCCATTGTCGGACAGATATCGGATCAGGGGGTGTTCAATGCGCCGGCCCGATGCCAACAGAGCGTTGAGACTATCCGCCGCGGCATCCTCGTGACCGGTTTCCTTAAGACATCCGGCCTCGAGCAAGCGCGCCTCTACATAATCATTGTTGTAACGCAGGGCCACGCGGGCCGCCGACAACGCCTCGTCCCAAGACTCGGCGCTTGCCAAGGCTATGCCGTACCAAAAGTGCAGGTCGGGATACTTTGACCACCGCTGCGCCGCTTCCCCGAAATAGACTCCGGCGCCGCTCTCGTCCCCGGCCGCAAGCAGGCGACGACCTTCCTTGACCAGGGATTGGCGCAGGTAGAAATCAACGAGGGATCCGGAGTCGGGTTCTTCGGCATCGATCGCTTCACGGAGCTTTTCAACCGCCCGGGCGAAATCACCCTGCTCGAAATACGCGACGCCCGCGGTGAATCCGCTGTCGTCGCGCTTGCGGAATATCTTGTCCAGAAACGACATCTCAATCCATGTACTTGCGCGTGTAGGCCGGTTCCGACAGATCGCGCATGAGCGAGTCGCTCATGAACGACTCGCGACTCGACATGTTGGCCGGATGCATCACTTCGTTCGGAACATTTACCGGTGGAGCCGCCGCTTCCTGTGCCAAGCGAGGCGCCGTGAATACCGGGGCCTCCTCGATGCCGCCTTGCGCTTCGGGCTCGGGCCGCAAGGCCTGATGCACATCGGGTTCCACATACGTGAAGCGCATGGATGTCGTCGAGGCGGGCTGGGCCTGGGTGACCAACGGCGTATCTTCCTCCGGGGACTGAGCCGGCGACGTGACGACGTGCAGGGTTGCATCGGCGCCGGCCGCCGCGGCCATGGTCTTGGGCGCAACTTGCGCCGCCGGTTTCGGAGCGGCCGTTACGCGGGGTCGAGGCACGGGTTGATAATTGGTCGTCCCGTCGAAGCCCGTGGCAATAACTGTGACCTGCAGGACATCTTCCAGGTCGGGATCCGTACCGTAACCGAAAATGATGTGGGCCTGGTCGCCCGCGGCTTCCTGGACCAGCGACATGACCGTATTGGTCTCCTGCAGTCCGACCTCGCCGCTGGTAAGATTGACGAGCACGCCCTTGGCGCCTGCGATGTCCACGTCCTCCAGCAGGGGCGAACTGATGGCCTTGCGGGCCGCGGCTTCGGCCCGGTCGTCTCCGGACGATTTACCGGTGCCCATGAGCGCCACACCCATACCGGCCATCACCGAACGCACGTCGGCGAAGTCCAGGTTGACCTGGTGGGGCTTCATGATGATGTCGTGAATGCCGCGCGTGGCCTCGTAGAGCACGTTGTCGGCGAAGACGAAGGCCTCGGTCATCGACGTGCCGTCGGGCACCACATCGAGCAGACGTTCGTTGGGAATGACGATCAACGTATCGACCGCTTCGCGCAACTCGGCCAGGCCGTCCTCGGCCTGTTGTTGACGGACGCGTCCCTCGAAACGGAAAGGCTTGGTGACGATTCCGACCGTCAGGGCGCCCTGTTCCCGGGCCAGTCGCGCCACGACGGGCGCTGCACCGGTGCCCGTGCCGCCGCCCATGCCGGCGGTCACGAAGACCATGTCGCTGCCCTCGAGCGCATCGGTGATCGTGTCGAGATCCTCATCGACCGCTTGCCGGCCCATGCCCGGATCGCCGCCCGATCCCAGGCCACGCGTGGCCTGTCCACCGATCTGAATGACCTGATCCGCACGAGACAGATGCAGGGCCTGGAGATCGGTGTTCACGGCGAGAAATTCGACGCCGTTTAGTCCGGCCTCGATCATGCGGTTGATGGCATTGCCACCCGCTCCGCCTACACCGGCGACTCGGATACGCGCTAATTTTTCGGTGGGTTCAACGAGTTCAAACATCATGACAAACCCTCTCCTCCATGATCGGGTATGTGCCATTGGTTGCTACGGCAGGTTTTCCTGAGTCACTTTTAACACATCATGATGTGTGCGTCCAAGCCTTTTTGCACCCTATCTTGTATTTTCATCGCCGTTTGAAAATGGACTTTATTATCCCTTTTACTCCACCCCGCTCACGCAGGTTATCTTCTTCTATCGCAATGGGTTCATCGGCTCCGTATGCCCAATAGGCCAATCCCACGGCTGTCGCCCATTGCCCCTCGGGCAGTGACTTGCCGACCGTAAGTCCGGCTGGATCGAAACGAACCTCCGCGGGAAGGCCGAGGACCTCCTCACACAGATCCGCTGTCCCCTCACAACGAGCTCCACCGCCTGTGATCACCGCGCCCCGCAAGAGCAGGCTGGGTTCGAAAGCTGCGCCCATATCCTTGTTCACGAGCCGGAAGATCTCCTCGAGTCGAGGTTCGAGGATCGCCGCGATCAATCCCGGCGAGACGTCGATCTCATCCTCTTCGAAAAGAACATCGGTATCCACCTCGTCGTGGGCCAGACTGCGCAGCACGAGTCCGTCCTTGCGCTTGATGGCCTCGGCGGTGGATTGGCCGGAACGCAAACCGTGGGCGAGATCGCTGGTCATGTGGGCGCCCCCCCAGGGTACCATGCCGCTGCCGGCGATCCGACCGGAGCGGAAAATCACCCACTGGGTCATATGGCCGCCGATATCGATGAGAACGACACCCTGCTGCTGCTCTTCGGCGGTGAGCAGGGCCAGCGCCGACGCCAGCACGTCGATACGCCAGCCGGCGGCGTGGTAGCCCGCACGATCGATGGCGTTCTCGATACTGTTCTGGACGCTGCGAGACCCGGTAATCAGATAGGCGTTGACCTCCAGCATGCTGCCGGGACGGTCCAGGGGATCGACGATTCCCCCGATCCCGTCCACGCTGTATTCCACCGGGTTGGTGGCTAGGATGGCGTGATCGAAGGGAATGGCGATGCTGTTGGCGCGCTCGATGGCCGCGGCGATGTCCGTGTCGGTGACGGCGCGACGCCCCGGCCCGATCTGAAATTGGCCCCGGGCCCAGACCGAACGCAAATGGGAACCGGAAATGCCGTAACAGAAGCCCGAGATATCGACGTTGGCGTCGCTTTCCGCCGTGCGCACGGCCCGGGCCAAAGCGCGAGTCCCCGAGGCGACATCCACGAAATCCCCGTCGCGGAAACCGGCGGCTTCGGCCACGCCCGTGCCCAGGATCTGCAGGCCGTCCCCGTTCGACGGTGCCGCCACGAGTGTCCGGAATTCGGTCGTGCCCAGATCACAGGCCACTATCAACTGATCGTATTCCATAGTCGGTTCCATCCCGTGTTCGCCCATCAGCGACGGCTCAAGTCGATTCGGCAGTGTACACCTGACGTGCAAAGCGAAGATCGATCTCTGCACCCACCGGTAAGCGGTCGGCGACTCCGAGGTAGCGGAGCAGGCGGGTTGCGAAATCCTCGCGACCCACAACGAGGCGTCGTTGATTTCCCGCCAAGGCCAAAGCCAGACCGCGCGTTTCCCGGATTATGAAATCTACTTCATTCTCGGTCTCGAGGCCCGTCTCACGAATGGCGTCGAGCAGGGTCAAGACGCGGTCGATCGCGTCGGCGTCCAGCGGGGCCGCCCCGTCATCGTCCACGAGCATGGGCAGATCCGGCTCGGGCAGGTGAACCGGCAAGGGAAGCAGGTCTCCGTTCTGGACCAGGGCCCTACCGATCGACGCCTCTCCTTCGACCCCCGGCAACAGCAGCAACGGTCGCCACTCCCAGAGATTGACCTGGAGGGTCGACGGCAGCTTGCGAACGATCTCCGCCCGGCGCACCCAGGTCAGGGTTTCGATCTCACGGGAAAGCGAGTCGCCGTCGATCGTCCAGATGTTCAGTCGACGGTCCAGCCAGCCCCGCAGGCGGCCATCCAGTTCGGCCTTGCGGGTAAAGCGGT
>DAOVZQ010000436.1 GCA_030635025.1 bacterium | reverse complement strand
TATACGGCGCCCGCGCAGGTGACCTGGCGCATGTCGACGCCGACGCCGCTTGTCCGCGTGGATTACGGCGGCAGCTTCGCGACCCGGATCGATCCGCCCGACGACTACGTGACCCTGTCCCACGCCTTCGACGGCGCCGGGTTTACCCTCGACGACACCTTCGACCACGATTCATCCGACACCTGGGACGGCCGTCTCTACGCCTCGATCGACGCCCCGGCCGACGCCCACGACGTGCGCATGCGCTACGATATCGGCAGCACTCCGACAACGACCTGGCAGGCCACCGGTATCCAGGACGTGCTGATGACCGCCCTGCACGAGCCGCGCGATCCGACCTTCGCGCCCGTCGAGGTCACGTTCAACTGGACCGAATACCATGACGGCCAACCGCTCACGCGCTCCCATACGCGCGTCGTCTCGACAACCGAGGACATGTGGCTGGTGAACGTGGGCGGCGATCGCGATCCCGACATGAACTGGGTGCGCGTGTGTCTGGCGGACGGCTCCGTGCCCGAGGGTTATCCGGGAGGCGATCCCGGCGCCGGCGCCGGCTACGACAAGAAGGTCGTGCGTTTTGATTGGCTCGACGATATTTCCCGCGGCCACACGTATACCCTCAGCCGCGCCGCGTCATCCTCCAACCCCGACAACGGAGATGAACTGACCAACGGTTGCATCGTGCCGCCCACCACATACTGGAACCACAGCGTGGTCCAGGAGCAGAGCGCCCTGTGGGAGTCCGGCGCGCCCGTAGTCGTGACCCTGGATCTTGGATCGGCGCAGACCGTGTCCGCCCTGCGCGTCAGCACCCATCAGCCCAACTACGGTTACGGTCATCCTGCAGCCATCGTCGCGGAAATTTCAGACGACGGCCAGACCTGGCGTCCCTTCGGCGAAACGACCCACGACCAGGTGTGGCGACCCGAGGGCAACTACCTCGATTGGGGCTATGCCCACTCGTCGTCCTACGACGATCTGCCCGCGCGCGGTCGTCTGACCTTCCCCTTCTGGATCCTGCCCGACGAGATCGACAACGGGGCCCATCTGCGGCTAACCCTGTCGCTCCAGGACGGCATGGGCATGGGCGTGTCCGAGATCCAGGCCTTCTCCACCGTCACCATAGAGGACTGGCCCGACCGCGAGGTCTGGATGCCCGCCACCTCGACTGCAGCCTACGATCCGATCGACGGCGGCACACCGCGTTCTCGTACGGTCCTGCACTGCGCACCCAACCCGTTCAATCCCAGCACACGCGTGGAATTCACGGTACCCGCATCGGGCCACGTCGCCCTGCGCGTTTTCGATGTGCGCGGCCGGATGGTGCGCGTTCTGCGCGACCGACCCATGGACGCCGGACGCTACACGGTAAGCTGGGACGGACGCGACCAAGGCGGCCGCGCGGTGGCGGCCGGCGCCTATTTCCTTGCGCTGCGGACGGCGGCGGGTGAAAGTGTCGCCAAGGCCGTGGTCGTGAAGTGACGCGGACCTGATTCCCAACATCATCATCGAGGTGGAAACGTGTCGAACACGGTGTTCTTCGTGGCGAGCGATCGTATGGGCCGGGGCGACGACGAACTGGGCGCGGCCCTCATGCTGGCCGCCCTCGGCAAAGTGGCCAAGATCGACGGCGGGTTGCCGTCACACATCCTCTTCATGAACAGCGGCGTGAAGCTGTGTTGCAAGGGCTCGAAAGCGCTGAAGGATCTGGGCGCCCTGGGCAAGGCAGGCGTGGAGATACTGAACTGCGGCACCTGTCTCGACTGGTTCGATCTGAAGGAGGATCTCGCGGTTGGACGGGAGTCCAATATGGTGGAGATCCTGGGGTTGCTGAGTGTGGCGGGGCGGGTGGTGCGGCTCTGAGAAATCAGTATACGCCGTATCGGGTGCCCCTGACCGGACGGTTGATCGGCTCCGTCGGCAGCAACAGGTTCTGCTCCACGATTCCCGAGCCCTCGAGGATCGTTGTACCTCCTCGCAGGTACAAGTTGTATGTATAGTGGACGTCGTCGTGAATATATTCCCCGTGCGCGTAACTCCCCGACATTTCGAGCTCCACGTCTCGTCCCCTGTCGGACAGCAGCAGACTGCACCCATCCTGGTTCATCTGCCAGTCCAGCTGCATCCATTCGTTTTCACCGTCTCCAAGGACCCACTCGCACAGAATCCAGACCTCCCACCATCCGTACACGTCTTCGCAGGTCTCCGGAGGCACTTCTATGTCGATGACGGCCGTGTCGAACGCGCCGATGTCGATTGAGCTCGTCGCCCTGATCGTCACTTGCGGCGGATCGGGTAGCGACCATGGTGCGGTGTAGCGGCCGGAGCTACTCATCGTGCCGGCGTCGTCGGGATCCAGGCTCCAGGTTACGGCATTGCCGCTCCACCCCGTTATGTCGGCATGGAGTTGTAACGAGGCTTGCCGGGGAATCGTGAGGGACGCCGGCACGACCGAGACCGATATTTCGGGTACCGTGTCGCCCGGAACACCGAACAAGGTGCCTTTGAAGGTGTCGCCCGCACTCTTGATCATTCCCTCGATGGTGCCTGTCAGCGAGGTACCGTCCACATCCACGATCATGTCGGCGAAGAAGAAGATCTGGTTGTCGTCGGCCAGGGCTTGGAGGTTCAGCGGAATCTGGCGTCCGGATATCTCACCTGCATACTCACCCACGGTCGTCGAGAGGAATACGGAGTCCTTGGTCGCAGCGAAGGTCACCGGCAACAGAAATTCGTCAACGTAGGAATCAGGACTCACGCGCAACGTCCATTCCCCGTCCAGTAGCGGAACGAACGGTTCATCGATCGGCGGTGTGGTCGTGTCTTCGTCGCAGGCGATGAACGGCAAGGCGGCAAGGACCAGGAAGATGGCGAGCCGTGTGATTCGCAGCATGTTATCCCTCCAAATAATGGGCGAGGGTTGAAAACTAAATCAGTATAGGGGTCGTGAGCCGGACGGAGCAACCCGTGGTGTGGTTTATGTGGGAGTGATGTGTTGATTCTGTGTGGAGTTTTGGGGCCGTGGGGGCGCATAAATCATGCCCGGCGAGAGGGGCAACCTGTTGTATAATAAATAGTTACACATTGTGCAACGAGTGCTTCTGAGCTATATT
>DAOVZQ010000005.1 GCA_030635025.1 bacterium | reverse complement strand
GCCAGGTTCTCCAGGCCGTGTGTCGACCGCTGCCCAACTGGCTTGCGGGGGTACACTGGCTCTTCTACTTCACGGCGTACCTGGTGATGATGTCCCTGGTCGTGCGCGGTCTGATGGCGGGCCGGGCGGCCCGTCACCAGGGCTTCGTCCTGATGATGGTGGTCGCGGGATTGATCGGACCGGCGGCGGCCGTGGGTTTCTCGCGTCTTCACCTGCCGCTCATGGTCCTGTTGTTGCCGGTGGCGGGGATGGCCTGGGTTCGACGCCGGGAGGCGGTCCCCAACTTCCGTCGCCTGTTCATGGCGGCGACCATGGGGCTGGTGGCCTGGATGGCGACGTCGAGCCTCGAGATCGTGATCGAGCATCAGCTCGCGCCGTCGGCGTGGTATCGGCCGCTGGTGAGCCGGGTCGCCGGGGCCGTCGGCGCGGAGGCGACCTTTGCCGACCAGTTCGTGGTCGCTCTCGGACCGGACGGGCCGGCGGGGATACGTCTTTCCCCCAATCCCGATCGTGACGTCATCATGGAGGCGGATGGCGAGCGCACGGCCACGGTACACGTTTACGGACGCGATCAGCGGGTGCGGGCCCGTCTCACGGTCCAACCGCTGCCCGGTGAAACCGACATTGTGATCGATCCCATTTCCGGCGATTACGGGTGGCGCTGGCGTGCGATGGACGAGGCGGGATTGCCCGGTGTGCGTCTGCTGTGGAAGGGCGGCGTCTCTCCGGTGCCCTATGACGATCCCCGGCGATAAATGTGGCTTGCGGGTCCTCGAAGGTTCTGGTTTTCCCCTTCAGGCCAGGGGAAGGAGACATGTTTATCCGACGGTGTGTACTTGATTCGTCTTGTAGCCGACGCCCGGATCATATCGGCGCAAATGGTCTTGTCCCGATGAAGTCCCCGTGTCTGTCGCCTCCATCGACGTGCCGCACGACTCACGGGTTGCCTCACGGCCTCACCTGGCGTTACCCTTGTCCTGTGCTCGCTTCACGCCGCTTCCCATGCCCGAGGTCGTCATGAGCAGGATGAAACCCCGCACGTTGTTCTCGTTGGTCCTGGTCGTAGTGGTTTTGGCCGTCGCGGCCTATCTCATGTTGCGTCCCGGCAAGCCCGCTGCGGTCAAGACGGGCATCCAATGGCCTGAGACGCCGAACGTCCTGCTGATCGGGCTCGATACCGTGCGTGCGGATCATGTCTGCAATACCGAACAGTCCGGTGTGCTCACACCCCATATGGAGGCCCTGGCCCGCGACGGCATCCGTTTCGAGCGCTGCATCTCGACGGCGCCCTGGACCCTGCCGTCGTTCGCGTCGATTTTTACCGGCCGGATGCCGTATCATCATGGCGCCATCGGCGGCGATTATCAGAGGCTGGGTGAGGACCAGACGACCATCGCCGAGTACTTCGATGAGGCCGGCTACAACACGGTCGGTTTCATGGGCGTACCCTATCTCACCGAGACCTACGGTATGACTCAAGGATACAATGCGGACATCGGCCTGCCTCAGCAGCTACAGAAGATTGATCGGGCCACGTCCATCACATCCCTGTCCCTGGAGTATCTCAAGCGTTTTCACGACAAGCCGTTCTATATGCTCACCCACTATTATGATCCTCATGCGCCCTATACGCCGCCGCCGCCCTACGACACCATCTACTACTTCGACCGCGATGCGCGCGCCCCGGGCGAACCGATCGTCGACACGATCATGGCCTCGCACACCCTGCTCGACGACAGCAAGCAGTCCGGTATGTACGACTGGCTCGAAGGCGTCACCGATTGGGGTTACCCGACGGCCCAGTACGCCGCCGAAGTCACCTATACCGACGAACACGTGGGGCGTCTGCTCACGGGTCTGAAGGAGATGGGCCTCTACGACGACATGCTTATCGTGCTGACGGCCGATCACGGCGAGCACCTCATGGATCACAACATCTTCTTCACGCATTATCTGCCCTATCAGGAAACCATACATGTCCCCCTGATCATCAAGCTGCCGGGCAACCGGGGAGCCGGACGCGTGATCGCCGATCCCGTCTCCACGCTCGACATCCTGCCGACGGTTCTGGATGTGGCCGGGTTGGATGCGCCCGACGATCTGGAGGGCCATAATCTGGCCGCGGCGCTGCTGGGACGGGCCGAGATCGGGTTGCGTGCCCTGCTGGCCGAGCAGGGCTCGGCTCCGGACCGCTTCTGCAAGGTCCTGATCGAGTACCCCTGGAAACTCATGTATTTCCGCGAAAGGGACGAGGAGCGATACGCACTCTACCGGCTCGACAGCGATCCCTATGAACGACTGGACCTGTCGGCGCACGAGCCCGGGATCCTGGAGGAGCTGACCACGAAGTTCTGGACCAAATTCGATCGGGAGAGACCCGTCACCGCCGACGGTAAGGCCATGCCCGCCTCGCTCAGCGAAGCCGAGAAGCGACGGCTGCAAACCCTGGGCTATGTAGATTGATACAGCGATTTCGATCGAAAATGTAACCACGCCCCCCTGTCGCACGTCCTAGTCCTGCCATGGATAAAAACGCGTTCATAGAAATCCTGCGGACCCACCGGGACCGCGTCTTCAGCTACAGCGTCTACTGTCTTCGCGACAGGGACGACGCCGAAGACGTGACCCAGGACGCCTTCCTCCGCCTCTGGCGGAAGCGGGACGAGGTCGACCCCGACCGTGTCGAGGCCTGGCTGATCCGTGTGGCCCACAACCTGTGTATCGATCATACGCGACGGCGGCGAACGGCACGGAATTACGTGGCCCGACCCGAGATGAAGCTCGCCGTGGAACAGGCCGCATCGGCAGCCCTGGCCGCCGGACCCGACCACGGCCTGGTGCGGGAGCAGACCCGGACGCTCCTGCTCGATGCCATGTCCGTCCTGCACGAGGAGACGCGCAGCGCCGTGATGATGCACTACTTCCAGGGCATGAAGATCGAGGAGATCGCCCGCATACTGGAGAAGAAGACGAGCACCGTGAAGGTCCAGATCCATCGCGCCCGCAAGGCCTTGCGCGGCGCACTCGAACTGGGCGCGGAGTGCGGGGCTGTTCTGGAACGGGAGACGACATGACCTTCGACACCGGTTGCGACAGGATCGAGATCCTGCTGACTTCCTACGCTGCGGGAGACCTGGGCCCCGACGAACATGCCGAAGTGGAGCGGCACCTCGTCGCGTGTCAGGGCTGCCGCGGCGAATTACTCCGGGAACGGACGCTGCGAGACACCCTGGCGTCGATGCCCCTGATCCCTTGTCCCGACCGGGTGACGGACGCCGTCATGGCGGCCGTGGACGCGGACGAGAATCGAGCGCGAGCGGCGATCCGCCGCATCGGATTCCATGGCCGGCGGCGAGCGGCGGTGGGCATGCTCGCGGCAGCCGCCGTGCTCGCTCTCGTCTTCGTCGTTCCGAGCTCCGAGCGGGCGATCGTCGATCCGGTGGCCGAGACGAGTGAACAGACCTGGTCCGAAGAAGAAATCCTCACAGCCCGCGGGGAGGTCCGCTTCACCCTGGCGCTGGCCGCCCGCATCATAGAAAAAACCGAGAAGTCGACAATCAGCGAGGTGTTCGGGCAGCGATTGCCCGGGGTCGTCACCAAATCGGTGAAGACCCTCGCCTCTTCCCTCGAAGGAGGACAAGGATGAAAGCCCTGAGCCTGTTGTTCGTGTTGTTGATCCTGGTCGTTTCACCCGTTCTGGCCGGTGATCTGGAAAAGGATCCCGGCTATATCGACCTGGAATGGATCGATATCCCCGACGACGCCGACGAGATCCAGGACATCGACCTGGGTCCCGCCCTGATCAGTGCCGCCGCCGACGCGGAAAACCTCGGCGACGATGAAATGGCGGAAGTCTTCAAGATGATCCGGTCGATCCGGGTCAAGTCCTTCTCCATGGACGAGGAGTCCAAGGCCGTCGACAAGGCCGTCGCGAAGATCTCGAAGATGCTGAAGGACAAGGATTGGAAACGCCTGATCTACGTCAAGAATGACGACGAGATCGTCACCGTCAGCACCCGGTCGGTGGACGGCGACATGGTCGGTCTGATGGTCGTGGCCTACGAGCCGGGGGAGGAAGTCTCTTTCGTGAACGTGGTCGGACACCTGGATCTGGCCTACCTGTTGAAGATGGCCGGCAAGCTGCACGGCGAGAGCCTGGACCATTTTCTCGACGAGTTGGAGGATCAGGGCGTCAGCATGCACGATGTGGAATTCGACTGATCGTTTCGAAGCAGACAGGGGGCCGGGCGATCTCGTGACGAGGCCGCCCGGCTCGTCTGTTTCAGACCGTCTTCACTAGGGTTGACTTCCCCTTTGCCCGGACACACCTTACCGGCCTCTACGGTCCCCACAGGGGCCGCACACGCATGTTTTGTGGGAGGTGTCTCATGGGAACCACGGCCTTTCTGCTCTTCGCTTTTTCGTCGCTCTTTGCGGTGATCGATCCGTTGGGATGCATCCCGTTCTTCAGCGGTCTCACCTCGGACATGGAGCGCAGCCGTCAGCGCAAGGTACTGATCAAGGCCCTGTCCGTGGCCTTCTTCGTGCTGCTCATCTTCACGCTCTTCGGTCACCAGTTGCTGCACCTTTTCGGGATCACCATAAACGCGTTCCGCATTGCGGGCGGCGTGATCTTTTTCGGGATCGGACTGGACATGCTCCAATCGAAACCGCGGCGCTGGCGCACGGGCATCCGCAAGGCCTTCGCGCGCGACCAGGAGGATAGCGATGTGGACGAGGACGACGACCCGTCCGTCACGCCCCTGGCGATTCCCCTGATTGCCGGACCGGGGTCCATTACCACGGTGATGGTGCTGGTGAGCCAGGCGCCCGCGGGCAACATGGGCAAGCTGCTGGTGTTGGCCGGAGTGGTGGCCATCCTGCTGGCGACCGGCGCGATTCTCATGGGAGCCGATCTGGTCATGCGGCGCGTGGGGCGCACCGGTCTGAAGATCGTGGAAAAGTTGATGGGGTTGCTGGTGACCGTCATTGCGGTGCAACTGATCATCGATGGTTTCACGCCGGTCATTCGCGGCCTGATGGACTAACGGGCGATTCCGGGGCCCAGTTAAATATGCTCGCGCCCGGAGACCGATGCCCGGCGGGCCCCTCCTGCCCCCTTCCCCGGAAGCGAGGGAGCGTGAGCAGCAACTGGACCTGCATAAGCGGCTCTCTAACTTTCAGGCCACGCCCCAGGCCCTGGCGACATGAAGTAGCTGGGCGTTGTGTTCGTCGTGTGGCATTTCCCCGGTTAGTGGGATCAAAGAAACGGGGGTGGCCTTGCGGCCACCCCTGCTTGTCTCGTCTCGTGTCCCGCTTGTCGGGATCTAAAGCAGGATCGTGTTGCCTGCCTCGTCTTCCAGTTCGCCTACGCCGTCCGGACCGAAGTTCACCGTATAGGTCACGGAGTTCCCGTACTGTGTGAACGTGATCGTGCCGGTGCCGCTGCCGTCGGGTGCGTACCAGACCTCGCCGGTGACGCTGGGACTGCCGTCGGCGGCCGGATCGCTCGCGGCGAAGGTCAGGTGCGAGCCACCGCCCTCGAGCATCTCAATTTCGAACTGACCCTCGGAGCCGTCGATGTGGGACCAGACGCCGCTGGCGTTACCGTCGGAGTCGCTGGTGAGGGTGAAGGCCTCGCGGTCGTCGCCGTCTACGCGGTAGCCGCTCGCGGTCGTCTCGTCGCCGGATTCGACGGCCGTGAAGTAGGTCGTGTCGGGATGGGCGTCCTGCCAGGTGACGATTTCCCAGGCCTCGATCGAACCGTCGAGCGAGGTGCCGTGGCGATCCCGCGAGACGGGGTCGTGGCCGGAGGGGAAGGTGGTTACCAGGGAGTAGTCGCCGGTGGTTTCGTTGAAGGCGCCCGCCACGACGGTGCCGTCGGCGCGGTTTTCGGAGACCGTGGCGGCGCCCTGGCCGTCCCAGGTGATCGTGCGGGTGTAGCTGGAGCCGTCGCGGAAGTCCATGGTGTCGGTCAGGGACCCGCTGCCGTCGCAGTCGATATCGGCGCTGCGATTCAGATGCGACAACCACCAGTCTTCGTGGTAGTGCACGTCCTGCATGGCTTCGCCGCCGCAGGGCTCGTCGCCGGGGAGGACTGGCTCGTCGGGAACCATGAGCACGTAGCTGCGCGGGTGTCCGCCGTCGGCGGCCGTGCCGTCGAAGACCGAGGCGCGGCTGATCCGGTAAAGCAGGTCGTCGGTATCGTCGTCCAGGTCGCCCATGCGCACCAGCAGGGTGTCGGCCGTGGATTCGAGCCAGTCGTTGTCGGGTCGGGCCGTGAAGGCGCCTACGGCACGAACGTCCGTATCCGGCTCGATCGCTTCGTCCTCGACGGGGGCCAGGCTCGCGGTGTGCTCTGCGCCGGTGCGCCAGTGGACCGTGGCGGTCAAGGCGTGGAAGGTCTCATCGCCGTCGACCCGGAAGTCGCCCAGGTCGAGACGGATCTCCGCCATGTACCAGGCCTGCAGGGGATGGAAGAGGGGGTCATCGATGCGCTGGTAGGAGCGCACCTCCACGCCGGATTCCATGGGGCCGGGGTCGCCGACCGGTTCGAGGACGGCCGTGGTCACTTCACCGCTGCTGCGCGTGGTGCTGAAGTTGACCGAATGGTAGGCGTCGTCTTCGCCGGTTTCGAGGGTGCCGTTGCTGTCGAAGACGATCTCGGTCGCTCGGTCGGCGATCTGCAACGGTCCGGCGTTCGGATAGGCACGCTGCGATACCAGTCGCACGATGTCGGTCTCGTCCGTCTCCAACAAGGCGTCCAGCCCGGTGCTGTCGGCGGTGTCGTAGTAGACCACGGCGATGGTGTCGCCGCCGGCCTTGCCGGGGTTCTCCATGTACGCGAGTGTCAGCCGCTGTTTGGGACTGTCATGTCCGTTGACGGCGGCTCGTCCGGTCGCCGCTATTTTTTCGGCGCCCTGGAAACCGGCGGCGGCCATAGCGGCCTTGCTGGGGTAGCCGTAGTCAACGCCTTCGCCGCCCCAGCCTCCGTCCATCGGGGTTTCCTGATAGATACCGGCATCGGCGGCCAGGCCGGCGAGCGGACTCTGGAACATGTCCAGATCGGAGAGGGTGCCGTCGACGACGGCGGGACCCTGGATACTGCCTGTCATCGCTGCGGCCTTGTTCGCGTCCGGTGTTTCGCCCGGTCCGGCGGGATCATCGCTGCAACCGCTCAGGCCCAGGGTGAGGATGCAAACCCCGAGCAGGGTCAATACCAACAGCCAGCCGCGGATGGGGTGGATTTCGGTGCGTGTGATCATGGTCGTCTCCCTCCAACACTATGAATCGTTATCGTGAGTCTGAGCTTGTGTCTGCAAGAGATGTGCCTACGTGGGATGGTCTAAATACGGCAGGATAGGGCTTTATCATATGTTATGAGACGATTAGGTGTGACTGTTCACAGCAGGATGTGTGAGGATTCGCGACTCGTTTCGGCAAGACGTATTGGACGGTGCGGTGGTGGGTTGACCGTCAAGGCTGTATTTGATACTTTGATGTCATCAAGTAATTGGACATGCCGCTTGAGGCTCAATCGAAGAGGGATAATATGAAACGCGTTTCCAGTTGTGTCTTTATGGCCCTGTTTCTCCTCGCGGTTCCCGCACTTTCTCAGATCGATCCCGATCCAGACGGTGTCGGTATCTACGCCGATATCGATGGTCTGGTGAATTCGGTCAGTCTCGAGGTCGGGGAGCCTCTCGAAGTCTATCTGCTGCTCACACGTCCTTCGGCCGAGGAACCGGGATTGAAGGGGTGGCAATGTGGTATCGAAGTCCCCGACAACGTGTCGATCTGGGGTTGGAGCATACCCGGTACCTTCATGAATGCCGGCAGCCCTCCGAGTTTCGCCGTGGGTCGAGGCTCGGACCCCACACCGCTGGACTCTGATGTGATTCTCCTGATGACCTTCATTCTGGTTCCCCTGAACAACAGTGAGGCCGTCTTCAGCATCAATGACGGGGGATGGATAACTCCTTATCCGGGCCTGCCCCTGTATGCGACCGATCCCGGCAGTATATTCCAGTATGCGATGCACCCGTACCCCGATGGAGCGGGCGAAAAATCGTTCGTCGTCAACGGGTCGGTTCCGAATGATCCGCATACGTGGGGCGAAGTGAAGGCTCTTTATAACGAGTAGTTTCGACCGCTGTCCGATTGATTCGTTCTCAATGATACGAGGCCCCGGGCTAAGGCTCGGGGCCTTTTCATGACATAGCGGTTTACACGTGTAAAAAATGCAGCGTGGGTCCAAGCCCGTGCCGGCCGCTGTTGTGCAAGGGCTGGTTCAAGGCCGTTCGTCGCGGACTCCGGGACCCGCGTATCGATAGTGTCCCGTGATCGGAAACCGGAAGAGGAAGTCTGCGAGCTCAGGGCCCGCGCCGACGTTGTGAACGACAAGGGGTCGGCGGCCATCCTCGGAGCGTGAATCCACGACGATCCCTATGTGCGGGAGATTGCCGGGTAACATCCAGGTCACCAGATCTCCCGGACGGTAATCGGCGCCGAGATCCGAGATCGCCAGGCTCGCGCCCTGTCTGCGCAGGAAGGTCTGCAGGTTCGGCACGCGACGATGGTCGATGTTGGGGTCGGGGCGGGTCAGGGTCCAGAGTTGCGGGTAATCCGTGAAATGGGCGATCATGTCTTCGTGGACCAGTTGCTGCAGATCGATTTCGATGGTTCGATACACTCTTATGACAACATCCGTACAGACACCGAGACTGTCGGGGACGTCACCGCCGGGATAGGCAAGGCGGCGGTAGGTTCCATCGTAGGTTACGGGGTGGGTCGTGCGTTCGATTGCGGCGGTGACGAGCTGATCCGTCACGGTCGGTGATGAGCGTTGTGCATGGGCTGATGTGGATACCAGCAGTAGAAACGCGAGTGTTTTGACGAGTCTCATCATTACTAGCCACCGGTCCGATGGCTGAAGCTCCAAGGACAAGTATGAAGGCCTGGGGTGTCCGATGATTCAAGACTCTAGCATGAATCGGTTCGGCGTTCTCGGCGAAATAATGGCCCGGCGGGGGGCGTCTGGCCAGATACTGCCCGAGATTGGAGTCGCCATCGGGGGAGTGCTTTCAGCATTCCATCTTATTGGCAATTAACCCTTTGCCAGTTGAAGTTGATGCTGTAAAATCATCTACATGTTTGGTCGGACATGATAAGAATTCTCGCTATTGTGATCGGGGGGAGATCATCTTGCAGCGACGGATTTCCTATTTCTTTTGCCTCCTTTCCACCTTCGTCTTCATGCTCTTGGCTCTGCCCACGTTCGCTCAGGACTGGTCGTTGACCGTGCATGTCGATTTCCTGCCCTCGCCATACCTGAGTGATTGGGAGTACGACCCCAACACACTTCAGGTGACGATCATCAACGACAGTGGTGAGGCCGAATCGGTATTGATCGACGTGGAGTTGCGCCTGGACGGATCCCGGATCGCGCACGTGGTCAGCCGTCCGGTGACCATCGAGACCGGTGTTACCGACGCCCTAGCCCTGTCCGATCTCGTGGATTGGGGTGATGTCGATTACGACGATAGCATAGAGGAGCAGGCCATTCGCACGGGCCGGTTGCCCGAGGGCGATTACGAAGTCTGTATCCGGCTCCTGACCCGATCCGGCGCACCGCTATTAGACGAGGTCTGCACTGTTTTCACCATCACGCTCCCCGATCCGCCCGAACTCGTTTTTCCGTCGCATGGTGAAGTGCTTGCGGATCCGTATCCCGTTTTTGAATGGTTCTTCCACGACGTCTCCGGCCAACTCGACGTCCGCTTTTTGCTGCGTCTGGTCGAGGTGATCGGGGATGAGCCACCGGCGCGCGCACTCGAGACCCGGCTCATCCATCACGAGGAACGCGAACTCCTACACACCAGCTTCCCTTATCCTGTAGACGGCTTGCCGCTGCTGGATGGACACGTCTACGCCTGGCAGGTACAGGTTCTTGATCGCGACAGCCGGCCGCCGACGGTCAACAACGGCCAGAGCGAGATCTACACCTTCACCCACCACATCGAGCCCGTAGTGGAGATGCGCGAAGTGTCGGGCACGATCCTGTCCCGTGGCACCGGTGAGGCCGTGGGGCGGGCGCGGGTGATCCTGACGCTTTTCGAGGACGGCGCTCCCTCGGCATTCGATCAAATAGATGTAGATGCCGACCAGTACGGCTATTACGTGTTCCCTGAGGTTCTGGACGGATACGACTTTGAGGTGCGGGGGCTATGGCGCGGCTATGTGGCCGAGGGTCGACTCTCGACGTCCGAGCAGCAGTACGGCGAAGTAACCGATTTCGATGTGAGACTGTCGTCCCAGATCGGCGGGGCCCGCAGCGTGGCCGGTAAAGTCGAGGATCTCTATACCGAAGACCCGATTCCGGGCGCCCTGGTACGTCTGTCCACGTATCGCTACGACGACAATACGCGGGACGGCCGCCTGATTCGGATCGAGGGCGGCGACCAGACGAAAACCGCCGAAGACGACGGCTCATTTTTCTTCCCCAACATACCCGACCAGACCTGGTACTCGATCGAAGCCGGGCTCACGCCGCGCTACGAGAACCAGGAGATCGCACAGGCCTACCTCGACGACGATGCCACCGGCCAGTTGATTCGCCTCAAACCCGTCGCCTGCACACTGGACGGTACGGTGGTGGCGATGCGGGCCAACGGACTGGAACCTCTCTCCGGTATCGTCGTGAACCTGGTCCAGGAGGGCGTGGGCGGCCCCGGTATGTCCGCCATGACTCGTCAGGACGGTAGCTTCGATTTCAAAGAGATCCAGCCTGCCGTTCCGGGACTGCCGGGGCGCTTCCTGCTGACGTTCGAGTCGGATTTCTACAAGACCTCTCAACCGCCCGAACCGTATCCCTTCGATCCGGGCGAGGCCATCGAGACGGGAGAACACGTCCTGCTCGCCCAGACCGGCACCATCACCGGCACCGTAACTTCCGCAACCGCCTCGGTGGATGGAACGATCGTCACGATCATCGCTCCGTCGCCGGGGACGATCCCCGAGCCGCAGTCGGGAACCGGGGACGGCACGCCTCCTGCCAACGACGGCGAGCCAGATCCGGACTGGATCGGCCAGTCGGCCGAACGTCCCGCGGGAACCGAAATCGCCACGACAACGACCGGTCCCCAAGGCGCCTTCGAGTTCACCGATATCCTGATCAACGACCCCTGGAATATTAACGACGCTTATGTCGTCTGGATCGAAGCTCCGGGACACGAGACCGTCTCCCGGCTCGCACGTTTGGCGGCCGACGGGGACGTTGTCGATCTCCCCGTGGATGTCGTTCCCCGTGCGGCCTATGTCTATGGTGTGGTCGCTGAAGCGGGAGGGGCTGTTGTGAGCGGTGCCCGCATCGAACTCGTCAACTATCCGGGCGGTTCCGACACGTATACGGTGGTCGATTTCGCGGAAGCCTCGTCGGGTGACTTCACGCTGCCCGATGTCGTGCCCGGCACCTACCGGCTGCTTGTTTCCGCGGACGGCTACCAGCAGAACCAATCGTCGCTGTTCATGGTCGAAACGGGCGCCGAGGTCCAACAGGACCTCGAGTTGTCCCGGCCTGCGTGCAAATTCATGGTCACCGTCGTCAAGGAGGATTCGACAGGCATCGCGGGTGCTCTGGTCAAGACGTCCGGGATGTCGAGCATCTACAGCGAAGAGTACACCGACGAGAACGGCGTCTGGTATACGGACGAATCGCCCTGCGGCCTGACCATCTTGAACGTGAGCGCCTATGGCTACTCGCCAGAGGAAGTGATCGTCACCACCAAGGTCGAGAACGATACGACGAAGGTCCGGGTCGAGTTGGAGGCGCCATCGAGCAAACTGCACGTCACGGTTGTCGATTCAGTGACCAACCTGGTGCTGATGAACTTCGACGTGTCCTACGGTGAAGGCGACACCCACAAGGGACGGACCGGACCGGACGGGACAGTGACGCTGGACAAGGTCCCTGTCGGCACGAAGAAACTCGTCGTGGAGGCGCCCAAGGACGAGAGTTATCCCATCGACTATACGAAGGTCGAGAAGTCGGTCTCGGTCGAGGCGGGCGAAGAGCACGAGATCGTGATCCTCATGAAACCCGCCGGTCGCATATCCGGTCTTGTGAAGCTCAAGGACGAAGGGACGCTCCTGAAGGACGTTCAGGTGGCTGTCGAGGGCGACGAGGATGTCAACGACATGACCAACGCCCAAGGCATCTACAAGCTGCGCAACGTGCCGGTCGGCGGAACGGTAAAACTGATCGCCACATCTCCGGGCTACAAGATCGAGCGGATGGAGGTGCCGCACCTGTCGGCCGGTCAACACATGCGGGACATCGTCTTTGAAATGGAGAAGTCGGAGATCGATTCGCTCTTCGGTTTCCCGGTCGCCGTCGATTCGCTGGTCACCGCAGCCAACGGACAGAAGAAGGTCACGGGCGCCATCATCAGTCCAGCCATGACGTTCGGCATCAAGCTCAAGGATTTGTCACAACGTCTCTACTTCAAGGATATCCTGGTCGACTCCCTCTACGCTCCCGTGAATGATTCGGAGCGTCTGGAAACCGACGAGATCGACGTCAAGGTCTTCGGCATGGCCGGCAAGCTCAAGTACCCGGGCGGCCTCGTGCTCGAGTGGACACGGCCCGATACGGTGCAGACCGATACGTTGCAGGCCAGCACGGGCGGGGCGGTCGTGGGCCGGATCAGTGGGCTCGTTTCCCTCGACGACGGCATCTCCAGGTACCTGCCCGACTCCGAGTGCGTGCCCTTCTCCATCCCCAGGTTCATCGCGCCCTCCTTCTGGTCGGACGGTGTCAACCGCGACCTTGCCAAGTTGGGCCTGACCTGCGACGACAGCACGGTGCGTCTCAAGTTCAAGGGCGTATCCGTCGGCGTGGACTACACCCAGACCTACCTCGATAGCACGGGGTTCCACTTCGGCGGCGTGTTGGGTGTGGAGTGGCCGCGCCCCATGGACTTCCACCTGGACGATCTACACATCGGGAGGGACACCGAAGGCCGGATCAGCTTGCTGGGCGCAGGTATCAGAACCGACCCGCCGATCGAGATCCCGATCTTCGCCGTCACTCTCGTGGATAGTTCTTTCGCCTGGCGGCAGGACGGTTTTTGGCTGGCCGGTGCCATCAAGTACCAAGCCGGAGCGAAAGAGTACGTATGGGGATTGACGAATTTCCATATCTCGCCCAAGGGCGTGCCTCTGAGTGCGAAACTGGTCTGGGACGACGAGAACGGCAAGATCACCATAGCCGGCCAGACCTTCAAGATGGACTCCTTCGAGTTCGGCACCGAAAACGCCGACGTCGACAGCATTCCCAACGTCATCTACCTGATGGCCAGCGGGAAGCTGACCGTCACCTGCCTCGACCAGCCCGTCGAATTCGAGAAGTTCAAGCTTTCGTTCGATGGGGAATTCAGCGGCAAGGTCTCGTTCAACCAGTCTATCGGTTTCAAGAATATCGTCTTCCTCCAACTCGGCGACTTCGAGATCGGGAAGGACGATGATAAAGGGAAGTTCTTCGGGTTCTCCGCAGGCATACGTTTCGGGGCCATCCAGGGCCTCGGCATACAGGCCAGCGACTTCAAGTTCTACGACGGCGGCGAGATCTCCTTCAAACGGATCGGCTTCGATCTGAATGCGGGGGCGGTGGTTGCCCGGCTCGGGGTGGGCTATGCCGACGGCGTCTTCGAAGGCGACGGGCTGCTGCGTCTGCAGACCTCGTTCACCCTCGACATCGGCGCGGAATTCCGCTTCGCCGGTCCCAACGACTGGTGGGTCCAGGCGGTGGCCAGCGCCCCGATACCGCTCTATCCCTGTCCCTGTGATCTGGCCCAGGTCCGCGGCGGGCTCGGCCTGACCGACGGGCTGTGGCGCATGATGATCGGTGGCCGGATCGCGCCAACGGCGTCGTCGTTCGCCTTCTCCCTGGACATGGAAACCACGCTCTACCTGTTGCCTGGACCGCCACTCGAGGCCAAGCTGATCGGCACCGCGGGCGTGCTCGTGGCGGGTGATAATCGCATCGGCGAGGCATCCATCACCTTCATCTTCCATGAGGCCACGGTCCTCGGCTCCATCCAACTCGGCTACAACGGGAGCGAGCAGACGCCGCCCGTCCCGCTGGAGGCCTTCATCCAACTCGATCTGGGCACACGCTTCGGCGACTACTGGTTCGTGCACGGCTACGGGGAGCTGAACTTTTTCGACTTCCTGACCGCCAATGCGCACATCGTCGTGGCCCAGGGGTGGACCTTCGAATACGGGGGTCAACGCTATCCCATGAACGGCATGCGCATGGAGATGGAGATCCCCGAGATCGACGAGGGTGGCGACTACGGCGTCGTCGGCTGGGCGATGCATCTGGAACAGCACGCTTCGTTCTGGGCACCGTTCTCCGGCGACGTGGGAGGCGCGTTCTATATCAATGCCGAAGCGGAGGCCTACATCGGGATTCCGGGCATCTTCGTCGCCCGTGTCGAGGGCGACTTCGAGGCCGAAGCCGCGGTCGCCAAGACCGGCTCCGTCTGGACAGCCAACGGGCGGGCCCAGGGGTCGATGGAGGCCCGGATCGGCAACTGCACGCCACCGTGCAACCGGATCTGTGTGGGCTGGTTCCGTTTCGGAGCCCGTGTCTGCAAGAGCATGTATGCGGCATTCGACTACAGCGAGGCGGGCCTGCGGGCAACCGCCCGCTTCAACTAGGTCGTTCTCTCCGGGAAGGTTTCGCATGATCCGATGCGTGAATCGATATCTGTTACCGGTCCTGCTCCTGTGGAGCCTCGTCGCGTTGCCGGCTGCTGCCCAGGACGAACTCGAGTTCGGGGTCTTGCCCTATCCCGGTCCCCAGGCCGTGTGGCTGATGATCGTGGGCGATGTCCTGCATCCCGACATGCCCGTCGACGGCTGGATCGGCTATCACCTGCATCGGCGCGAAGCGGGTGACGACGAGTTCAAGCGCATCACGAACGATCCGGTCTCGCGGGTCGCGTCCCTGGAGGAGCTTGAGGCGACCCTGGGCGCACCCGTCGACGGACTGGCCCCGATGGCGGGTGTCGAGACGCGCGAGGAGTTGTGGGAACTCGTCGAGGATGCCGACCTGAGACTCGACATCCTGATGATGATGAGCCACAAGGTTCGCGAGGCGCTCGGACTGCTGCGGCTGGATCACGGCCTGGAGCCCGGTAAGCGCTATGAGTACACGGTCACGTACGTGGACGCCGCGGGACGGGAGTCACGACCGGCGCCCGCGGCCGAAGTCGTCTTCGGAGCGCCGCGCCGCCCGCTGTTGGGGCCCGACGATCCGACTGTCGAGGCCGACGGGAACAGGGTCGTCGTGCGCTGGCGCCCCAACCCCGACGACGAGGCCGCGTTCGGCTATCACGTCTATCGCAGCGAGGACGCCGACGGCGGTTTCGTGCGACTGAACGATCTGCCGATCATGTCCTTCGGCCCAGAGGGGGAGGACGCAG
>DAOVZQ010000425.1 GCA_030635025.1 bacterium | reverse complement strand
TTGGTGATCGTGGTACAGCTCGATGCCCGATATCAACGGCGTGGACTGCTGACGGGCGAAACGATGCTGGTTTCGGCGACCGTGGCCGAAGGGCGCAACGAAGTGCTGCCGCTGTTGGCACTGGAACCGGGTCGGGATCTCGTGGTCGAAGCCGGGCCGCTGGTGGATCGGGTCGAGGGCCTGGTCTGGTGGCGGGTTCGGGCGGATTCGGATTCGGCGTTTGTCCTGACGATTACCGACGGGACTTCGAAGTGGCCCAAGTTCATACATCCGGTTTCCGAGTACGGTCGATTGGCCGGGGTTCGGGAGCGGAGCGGGTGGCATCATCTGGTTTTGAATCCCACGGAAATCACCCTGGACAATGAGGCTGCAATAATGGCGATCGCCGTGGATCTGCCGCGACGGGATGCGGACTGGGCCGGGCTGCCTGTGTGGTTGTGGGGGTTCTTCGGGGTTTCGGTCCTGGGCGGGTTACTGGTCAAGAAAGTATTGAAAGTCGAAATGTAGTCCATCTTTGTTACAGGGGGCGCCTCGATGAACAGGACCGGAGTTATTACACTTCTGCTGGCGGCTCTTCTTTTTATTACTGCGTGCGACAACGACGACGGCGTGAGCCCGATCACATTCTCCCTGACGATCGAGGTCGTCGACGGCGACGGTGTCCCCGTACCCGGCCTGGACATGTCTCTGGCCGCCAACATCCCCTACTATCAGGACAACGCGGCGGCACCCTCGAAAGCCGCGGTGATCATTCCGTTCAGCGCGGCCGAGGCCTGCAGTCTGCATATATTCATCGAGGACGTGACGGGAAGCAATATCAGGATCCTGGGCAGCCATGCCATCTCGGCGGGTCAGCATCGGTTGATGTGGAACGGCAATGATGACGCCGGTATCCATCTGGCCTCGGGCGTATACACGGCTCATTACGTCGCCCTGCATCCGGTAACGAACGACACCCTCTACGATGGTCGCGTCTCCATGTACATGGGTCTTATTGACACCGCCCGCCTGGACCTGGGACCCACCGACGTCAACGGCCGGATCGTACTGACTGACAAGCGGCTCTTTCCCCACCTGTACGACGTGCCCGTCATCAAGGCCACGAACGAGCTCGCTGAAGAAATCGGAACGATCAACCTGACCAACTCGATGCGATTCGGGTTCCACGATCCGATCAACGGTGGTTCGATGCGGTTCTACGAGGACGTGACCGGTCCGGGGACGCTGCAGTTCGTGTGGACGGGCAAAATGGATTCCGACGAGAGCGTGGCAACCGTGACACCTCTCTTCGACGATAAAATCCCCATCCCCATCATCGTATTCGATTTGGGTCTGCCGTTCCCGTGCCCATTCAACTGAGCGATCATCGACGCGGCGGCCAGTTCCCTCGCCTCACCATGGCGAGGTACAGATTTTCGACCTTCTTCCTGGCCCAGGGTGTCTTGCGCAGGAATTTCAGGCTGGACTTGATCGACGGGTCGCTGGTGAAGCAGCGGATGTTGATCCGTTCGCCCAGTTCCTCCCAGCCGTAGTCTTCCACCAGACTGGTCAGGATCTGTTCGAGAGTCTTGCCGTGCAGGGGGTCGGGCATGGGATTCAGTCTTCCATTTCACGGAAATATTCTAATCGGCTGCTGAGCGTATAGTGTACATGACACCCACCCTCGAGGAAACGTCGAGTCGCTGCTCCTTGCAGACTGGGCCGCACCCTACTAGACTGACGGCCTTATGACCTACGACCTCATCATAATCGGCGCCGGTGCCGCCGGACTCATGGCCGCGGCCGAAGCCGGCCGTCTGGGCCTGAAGACCCTCGTCTGCGAAGGCCAGAAAACGCCTGCCCGCAAGCTGCTCATCTGCGGCGGCGGTCGTTGCAACGCGGCCAACGCCCACGTCACCGAAAAGGATTTCAACGCCGGCTGCCGGCACACCCTGCGGCATGTGCTGCGGGAGTGGTCGACTCAGGACACGCTCGATTTCTTCACTCGATGGGGTGCGCCGCTGGCCGTGCAGAAGGATGGCCAGTATTTCTCGGCGGATGATCGGGCGCAGACGGTTTTGGATGCTTTGTTGAAGGCGGTACGAGCGGGCGGCGCAGCCTTGAAATGCGGAGCCCATGTCCGCGGCGTAAGACACGCCGGAACAGGCTTCGAGGTCGCGCTCGCTGAGGACACCCTATCCGCAAAGGCCGTGCTCGTTACAACCGGCGGCTTGTCCTACCCCACCTTGGGGAACGACGGTGCGGGATTTCTCATCGCCGAGCAGTTCGGTCATCAGCTGATTCCCACGCGACCGGCCTTGGCGCCGCTCATCGCTTCGGACACCTCCTTCAAACCGCTGGCGGGAATCGCGACCGAGGTCCGATTAACACTTTGGGCCCAGGGGCGGAAGACCATCACCGTTGAAGGCCCCATGCTCTTCACCCACCGCGGCTTCAGCGGCCCGGCGGCGCTGGAAATGTCCCTGGCCTGGTCCGACGCCCAGCCCGCGAACGGTGAGGTCCGCACGAATTTCTTCCCAACACTGCCGGGAGACGACATCGCGCCGATCCTCGCCGGGGCCGGACAGCGCACGCTCAAGAACACTATCAGAGAACATTTGCCCGAGAGGCTGGTCGATCTCCTGCTTGAGCGGGCCGGCGTGGAGGGAGCGATCCGTCCGGGTAAAGAAGGGTTGAGCAAGGTGGAGCGTCAGGCGCTGACCAAAGCACTCCGGGCCTTGCCGTTGCCGATCCGGGAGGCCGGCGGGTACACCAAGGCCGAGGTGACTGCCGGCGGAGTAGATCTCAAGAGCGTCAAGGGGTCCCTGCTGGAATCACGGTTGCAGGACGGGTTGTTCTTTGCCGGCGAAGTGCTGGATGTCGACGGGCGGATCGGGGGCTTCAATCTGCAATGGGCTTGGGCCTCGGGGGTGGCGGCGGCCAGGGGAATCGCGAAGCGACTGCTTTGATGGTAGGACTGTTCGTGACTTTGGCGGGATTCTCACTACTGCTGATCCTTCAAAAGTCTACACGTGTACACATTGAACAACTCCGTTCAGCGCCAACAAACTTTACACGTGTAAACCACGACTTGTTAAAGCGAGCTTGAGCCGACCCCGGTTCCAACCACTGTCGCGTCTATTAATTCATCCGCCCTGATACTTAAAAATACGCATATACACGGTGACCGGGATCACAACAGCGACGTGGAAATGACGCCGGCCGATCTTGA
>DAOVZQ010000186.1 GCA_030635025.1 bacterium | reverse complement strand
GTCCAGGGCCTTTTCGATGTCGAAAACGCTCGTCTCGTTGCCGATCTTATCGCTCGAATCCTGCATGGGAACACTCCTCCGGATCGAACCGGATCGATGACGCGGTCGCTGGTTTTCCGTCCACGTCCAATAGTGGTCATGGGAGGCCCTGTTTTCAACTTCACAGTGCGGTATGGCCGGACCGGTCGTTGTCTGATTTCCGGCGTGATGGTACGGTATCCGCGAAAGGGTGATCGCATGAAAAACGACCGACCGACCGCCGACAACACCGAGGCCCTGGTCACCGCGCGTTCGAGCCTCCGTCGCGTACTGGACGACGAGCCCGCCCGCTGGCTGCTGATCAGCGTGTACGACCAGCGTTTGACCTGTGTCGTGGACGGCAAGACCGACCGCAGCTACGGCGTCTCGACCGCGGCGGCGGGCATCAACGGCGGCGAAGGCTCTTTCGGCACGCCGCCCGGCGTCCATCGCATCGCGCGCATGATCGGCGACGGCATGGAACTGGGCACTTGGTTCAAGAGCCGCGTCCCTGCCGGCCACTGGACTCCCGGCGACCCCTCCGCCGAGGACGACCTCGTGCTTACGCGCATCCTCACACTCGAGGGCTGTGAGGACGGCGTCAACCGTGGTCAGGGATGCGACTCCCTGTCGCGATTCATCTACATCCACGGCACCAATCACGAGGACCGCATAGGCGAGCCCGTCTCCCACGGCTGTATCCGCATGAGCAACACCGACGTCGTTCACCTTTTCCAGCACGTTCAAGAGGGAGATCCCGTTGTCATCGTCTGAGGTTCCCCATAGCTGCTTTTTCGCGGGCGTGGGCGGGAGCGGTATGTCCGCCCTGGCCCTGTACCATGCTCGGCGCGGCGGCCGCTCCGGCGGCAGCGATCGCGCGTTCGACGACGGTGAGCGCACCGCCATCCGTGCCGCCCTCGAGGCCGGGGGCGTGACGATCTCCCCCCAGGACGGCAGCGGCGTTTCAGGACATGACGCGTTGGTGGTTTCCACGGCCGTCGAGGAGACGGTGCCGGACGTTCGCGCCGCGCGCGAGGCCGGTCTGGATATCCTGCACCGTAGCGAGCTGTTGGCCCGATTCGTTGGCGGAAGCCGAGCCATAGCCGTGACAGGCACCAGCGGCAAGTCCACGACCGTCGCCATGGTTTTTGCGATCCTGCGCGCCGTGGGTCTGCGTCCCGGCGTGATCACCGGGGGACCGCTCGTGGAGCTGCAGGACGAGGGGTTGCTGGGCAACGCCTGGGCCGAACCCGACGGCGATTTGCTGGTCGTCGAGGCCGACGAGAGCGACGGCTCGCTGGTGCGCTACCATCCGTGGTGCGGTCTCGTGCTCAATCTCCAGCGCGATCACAAGGAACCGGCCGAAGTGGCCGAGATGTTCCGCGTCTTCGGTGGGCAGACGGCCGGTCCGGTGGTGGCCGGCGAGGACGCCAACCTCGATTTTCTCGGAGCCGACGTGCGCTTCGGTTTCGGCCCGAGCGCCCAGGTGCGGGCCGAGGAAGTTGATCTGCGTCCCGAAAGCGCCTCGTTCACCGTGGACGGTGTGCGCTTCGAACTGCCGCTTCCCGGGCATCACAACGTGGCGAACGCCCTGGCCGCCGCAACCGTCACGCGCGAGGCGGGCGTTCCGTTCTCCCAGGCCGCCGACGCCTTGCGCGAGTACCGTGGCGTCTCGCGTCGTTTTCAGGTGCTCGGCACGGCGCGGGGCGTGACCGTGATCGATGATTTCGCCCATAATCCCGACAAGCTGCGGGCCGCCCTGGCGACCGCCCGTCTGCGCGCCGATGCTCACGACGGACGCGTACTCGCTTTTTTCCAGCCCCACGGCTACGGGCCTACCCGCTTTCTCTTCGATGATCTCGCAGCGGCCTTCGCCGCGTCGCTGCCCTCCGGCGACATCCTCTGGTTGCCGCCCATCTACTACGTGGGGGGCACCGTCTCGCGCGATGTGGAGGCGCCCGATCTGTCCCGGGCCATCCGCGAAGCCGGTGCCGACGCCCGCGATCTGTCCACCCGGGACGATCTCCCGGACGCCGTCGCCGAGGTTGCTGGTCCGGGCGATGTGGTGATGATCATGGGCGCCCGTGATCCGGCCCTCACGGGTCTGGCGGCAGACGTCCTGTCGCGCCTGAGCAGATCCTGCCATGCCGGCAGGAATCCTTTTCCTACTTTCTTTTCCCGACCTGCCGTCCCCCTGGACCAGCGCGCTGGCCGTATCATCCGAGCTCGATCTCCGAGTAGACGCCGCTTCGCCCGACCACACCCTGGCCGTAGACCGTATCGTCGACGTCCAGGGGCTGGACGGGATCGCCTGGGCGCGACAGGTACACGGTGACAAGGTCCTGCGTGTCGATGGCCCCGGATTCGCTGGTGAAGCCGACGCCCTCTGGACCTGCGTTCCCGGACTGGGGGTCATGGGGCGCAGTGCCGACTGTCCGCTCGTCCTGTTGGCCGGGAGTCGCGTCGACGGATCGCCAATCTGGGGACTGGCCCACGCGTCCTGGCGCTCGACCGTCCAGGGAATTACCACGCGTCTGCTCAAGGACATGACGGCGGCCGGCGCCTTATCCGACGATCTGTCGGCCTTGATCGCACCCTCGGCGGGGCCTTGCTGCTATGAAGTCGGACGGGACGTGTATGCTGCGGCCCTTGAAGGCATCGGACCCCACGCTGCGGACTTCTTCATCGAGAAGGACAGCGGACTCTTCTTCGATCTGTGGACGGCCAACCGCGATGCGCTGTTGCGTGGCGGCTTGCCGCCGTCGTCGATACGACTGGACGGGCGTTGCACCATCTGCGACGCGGACTTTCCGAGTTATCGTAGAGAGGGTGCGGAGGCGGCTCGGTTCGGCGTGGTGCTGGGTCGCAGGCGACCCTAGATCCCCGACCTCTCCGGTCGGCGAGTTTTTCATCTCCATGTGCGGGCTGGATAAATCGACACCGACTTCCCTGTATGCCGACGGGAGGGAGGGTCGTCGTGCAGGTTCGGTGTGACCGAACAGGAAGCCGGTGCGTTGGTCGGCACGGGGACCGTGGAGGGATGGAGCGGGTCCGAAGACCGAACTCCGGGGGGTACGGCCCCCGTGCGTTTTTAAGGCGTCACAGCGATCGTCTGGTGTTCGACGGTTCCTTGGCGGCTCACGAAGACTCCCTTCTTCAACCGGCCTT
The DNA here is from genome assembly GCA_030635025.1 of bacterium. GTDB lineage: Bacteria > Krumholzibacteriota > Krumholzibacteriia > LZORAL124-64-63 > LZORAL124-64-63 > JAHIYU01. The sequence goes on along the minus strand of DAOVZQ010000186.1, from coordinate 2,736 downwards.
GCAGTTGGTATTCAATACTTCGTTGATCGTCTGAGCCAGCTGCCGCGCGTCGTAGGGCCATTCGACGATCGCCGAGACGCCGGTGAACATGTTTTCGGTGAATTTATGAGTTACATCGGTAACCAACACTACCTTGGCGTGCGGCGCCGTTTCGTTCATGGCGTTGATCACATTCAGCGTGTGCGTGTGACTGTCGCGGGTTTGCTTGAGTACGATGATCGACCAGCTCTCGGGATCAGCCGCCAGCAGTTTGAGTCCCATGTTCACATCGTCCACCGAGTGGACCCGGTAGCCTAGCGAGACCAGGTTGATCGTGTTGTGGCTGACGATCTCGTCGTTGTTGTGGATCACCAGGATACGAGCATCGAATCTCTGATTGTGCTGTATGTCGGTCTTCATATTTCTACTCCATTGTCTGCGGTCTTTGGTCCAAAACACATCGGCATCATCCGGTCATGGCCATCCAGGCCGGACTGAGTCCGTCCGCCGGCCGGGGACTGGGGACTGGGTCGTTCACAGAGTTTCCGATGGCCAGGAACTCGTCGATGTGGTTCAGGAACAGGTCTGTGAGTCTAGGATCGAAAGCTCGGCCGTGCTCTTTGCGGATGATCCCCACGGCCCGCTTGATGGTCATGGCCTTGCGGTAAGATCGTTCGTGGGTGAGGGCGTCGAATACGTCGCAGATGGCGACGATCCGTCCCGCCAGCGGTATGTCCTCGCCGTGCAGTTTATTGGGATAACCCTGACCGTCCCACCGTTCGTGGTGGTTCAGGGCGATGGTCGCGGCGGTCGAGAAAAGGGTGGAACTGTTCGCGGAGAGGATGCGGTGACCGAGTCGGGTATGGATCATCATCAGCTGATATTCCATCTCGGTCAGATGGCCGGGCTTGTGGAGGACGTTGTCGGGAACGCCCACCTTGCCTACATCGTGGAGCTGGGCGGCATAGCCTATGGTCTCGGCCTCCCGCTCGCCGACCCCCACAAGGAGGGCCAGATGTTCGGATGTCAGGCCCACCCGCCGGACGTGCTTGCCGGTCTCCCGTGAGCGCGTGCTGACCAGGGCGTGGATCGTGGACATGGTTTCCACGTCGCGGCTCAGCCCGTTGTCGGCCGTGATGATGCAGCTGATGGATGTGACCAGATTGGGCGAGACGAGTCTGATGAGATCCAGGGTGTGAGGGGCGAAAGGCTCGGTCTGCTCGATATGGATCACACCCATCGTGCTGTTCGTGGGTGCGTAGGCCGCGGTGAAGCTGTTGGGGGTGACGATGGGCCTGTGGTCCTTGACGCACGCCAGCATGCTGATGATCGGATCTTCGTACAGGGTTTCGGTCAAGTGGGCGGATCTGTAGGCGGTGAATCGGCCGCAGCCCGCCACCAACTTCATGGACTCGAGCCTGCAGGACCCCACGAGGCCCGAGAGGTTGCCCGATCGTGATGTGCAGGAAGCGGCCGCGAGGCAACTCTCCAGCATGCGGTCGCATTCCTCCGCAATCTCACCGCCGGGCCGCCCGTTCTCGGTGACGGCGTTGAGGGAGGCGTTGACCCGCAGGATGTCCCGGTAGCTCCGCAGCGCCTTGATGACGGTCGTACAGAGGCGGGCGTCGAGGATGTCGGCCTTGTCGATGGCGTCGTTCACGTCGTAGTCGACGATCGCGATCTCCCGGCTCTTGCGTTCGAAGAGTCCGCTGGCCAGGACGATGCGCACGGAGTGGTTGCCCATGGTTTCGCGGATGTGCCGGACGAGATCGTACCCCGCGTTGGGCGATTCCATCCTCACGTCTAAAAGGATGACGGCGATGTTGTCATGCTCGCGGAGGATTTGTTTGGCTTCGGCTGCGGATGAGGCCTCGAGGATCTCGATCAGACGTCCCTCGAACGAAAGATTGCAGAGGTAGCGGGACGCAAGTGTCCGGAAGGCGGGCTCGTCGTCCGCGATCATCACTTTCCAGGGTGAGGTTTCTGCGTTCATGTCCGGCCTCCGGGTCATCTGTTCGCTTTGGTCGAGAGCTTCCCTACAAGGACCCAAAGCATGACTGACCCGAGTGATCCATCATCGAGTGCTTTTCTGCGGTGCCAGTCCCCCCATTACATGATTTGTGCCATCTTGTAGCAATCCGTGTAACACGATAACACACAACAATTTAAGCGCATTATTCCAGTTTTGCATATTGCCGAAATTCACAAATATTCGTAATTGTCTTGCGGAATTCACGAATACTTGTGTATTCTCGCAAAAGACACCTACGAATATTTGTGAAATAGGAGGAGAGGTCTTTCCATGGCTCCCAATAGAGAAACTGCCGATCGTACCTCCATTCTGCTGATCGACGACGATGAGCTGATTCGTCGCATGGTGAGCCGCTACCTGGAATCAGTCGGCTATAAGGTGATTGCGGCCGATAATGGCGATACGGGGCTGGATATCTTCGTCAACCAGGAACCTGACATCGTTCTGTTGGATTTGCGCATGCCCGGTCTGTCGGGTCTCGAGGTCCTGGAACGGATGCGCAACTTCAACAAGAACACACCGGTGATCGTGGTTTCGGGAACACCCGACCTGGATGACGTTGTAGCGTCTTTGCGGCTCGGCGCCTGGGACTATCTAGTCAAGCCCTTGTCGGACTTGACGTTTCTGAGTCACGCCATCGAGGGTGTGCTCGAACGGAGCCGGCTGCGCCATCAAGTTGAAAGCCAAAAAGCTCATTTGGAGGTTCTTGTGGCCGAGCGAACGGC
>DAOVZQ010000464.1 GCA_030635025.1 bacterium | reverse complement strand
GATTCCAGCCAGTCGGCGATATTCGCCACGGTTTCGCCACCGCCCTGATCGCCCCTGCGGCTGCGCAGCGTGAACATGTCGCCGATGGCGGCTTCGCGTCGCAGCGAAAAGCCGGACAGCAGGCCGGTCGTGCGGTCGGAGAGCCAGGGGTTGCTGTAGAACGCCGCGGTCTGGTAACCGCCGGCGTCCAGGAGTCCGGCAAAGGTGGCCAGGCTCGCATCCAAACGCGGCTGGAGATTGGTGCAGCGGTGGTCACTCGGGAGTCGGCCCGTAAACATCGACGCGTGCGAAGGGACCGTCCACGGCGCCGCGGCGAAAGCGCCCGTGAAAGTCACGCTTTCACGCGACAGCCCGGCCAGTCTCGGCATGAGACCCGGAATCCGTAAGGGAGCGGGCGTGGTCTCGAGGGCCAGCCCGGCGGCATCCCGGCGCAGCGTGTCGAGCACAAGCACGACGATATTGGGACGGTTCTCCCTGCGCGAACAGCCGACAACGGCGAGCAGCAGTGCGAGACCCACGGCCGCCGCCATGGCGCCCCACCGGAAACGCCGTTCTCCCGTCATCGCTTTCCGCCTCTCTACTCGAACCTGTTCTTGAAGGGCAGGAAGGTCATGAAGTCCGCGTGATGCACCACGTAGGCCTCGGGCGTCCGCGTGACCATATTCCCCTCACCCGCGTGCGCCGCGATGATGTGACAGACCCGATCGGGGACGCCGCAGCCTCGCGCCAGGGCGACACCGCTGAACGGATGACGCAGGTACTTGCCGCAGTCGCTCTTCCCGCTTGAGCCGTCGGGGTTCTTCTTGTATTCGAGAAGTTTGCCCACATCGGCCAGGATAGCGCCGGCAATGACGGTGTCCATGTCGCAATGCAGATCGTCGCCGAAGAACTCGTTCATTTTCAGCGCCGACGCCTTGGCCACATGCACGACACAGCGCTTGTGCGCCATGAAGCTCACTTTGAGGTCCGGTACGAGCAATGTGAAGGGTATCCGCTGCAGGTCATCCGCATCCAGATCACTCTCGGCGAGGGCCTGTTCCCAGGTCCGGGCGGTCTGATCGCGCAGATCCGCGTCCTCGATCCATTCCAGTTCTGGCCACAGCCCAAGGACTTCCGCGTTCATGACTATTCTCCCTTTGCAGAAAAACCGACGATAACCGACATTAAGATCGGTTCCGCGACGCACACCGGCGCCGGACTCGCATTGTGAGAGACAAATATGGGACCGGAGTGCCCTTTCGCAATGCGGAACCTGAAATCAGGCGAATCGCCCAACCGACCACACCAGACCGGACCCACAGTCGTCACCGGCCATCACGCGGAACGACAAGGACTCATCGGCCACGAACGGATTCGTCGCCGAGCCTCGAATGAGATGCCTAGACACCACCGGCATTAGTAGCTGGAATGGCATCGACCTTGCAATACATGTCGCAACAGCTCGCCTGGACCCAGGCGACACCGAGGCGACCACAACCGATGCCCCCTGGGGGGGCTCTGCCCGACACAGGAAAGACGGAGCGTAAGATGAAGCAGAGGACACGCATCCAGATTCTCGTCACCCTCACCGCCCTTACGATTTTGGCCGTCGCCGCCACGGCGCAGGCCCAGGAAGTCGTGACCTATACCTGGGCAGCACCGACCACTGGTTCGCCAGTCGATCATTATGTTATCCAGCATTCTGAAGATGGGGGTGCTTGGGTAACGGTCCAGGACAGCCAATCGACCAATTCTTATATGCTGACCGCGGCGTTCGACGCCGAGCACAGCATCCGCGTGGCCGGCATCGACGCCCAGGGGCGTCAAGGCCCCTGGTCTGTCGCCTCTGAGCCCTACACGCCCACTCTGGGCGCGCCGGGTCAGCCGGGACAGCCTATCGCGGTATTCTGACCGAGCGGGCCCGACGAGTTGCGGGACGCGCAAGAAAACGGCGTCGCTTTAAGCGGCGCCGTTTTCATTTCGATGATGATCAATGAGGCGAACCGGATCGCCGAAAACCTCGTCTAGTAAGAACTGGGCAGGGCAATACCAACCCTCAGGACCGCATAATCCCAGTTGAACGAGTCCTGCCCATCAATAAAGCGTGTCGTGCTCAGACGGTTCAGGTTGTACTCCCCCGAAATTTCGAAATTGCCGATGCGCACGCCCAGGCCGGCCGCGCCCGCCACCGAATTCGCGCCCTCGTCGAAGTACTCGTCTGTGGCCAGATAGTCGATGCGCATCTTGTTGCGCACCAGGGCCGCGCCGAAGGTGAGAAACACGCGCGGCTGGTTGCGGCTTGCCGGGAAGAAGTACTGCACATCGACCCCATAGCGGTACATCTTGGTGCCCACGTCCATCAGGCCTTCGACCGCGTCGTCCGCCAGGAAATTACCGAACTCCACATAGTGGAAGGACGGCGAAACCGACCATCCGGCGGGAAAGCGCTGGCGGAAACGGAAGCCCACGTCCCAGCCCTGCCCGGCCTGGAAACCGGCCGGCTCGGTCCAGTCGGCGGTCAGGTCGCCGAAGGGTTGCACGGCGCTGCCCTCGATGATGACTTCGGCCGTGCTGGAGCTGCGCAAGGGGCGCGCGTCAACAGCGGCGGCGAATATGAAGGTGAAGCAGAGTCCGGTCAGGCAGGCGGCGATCGCCGGCGTTCTCAACGTTTTCATTTTATCTCCTCCAGAGAATCGCGGCGGTTCTGGATTCCGCCGCGAACCGGGAGGTTGGCACCCGGTTTGGTACGTCATGCTAGCTCCGATGTTCCCAATGGTCAAGACGGTCGCTCAACTCGGATCGCTCAGTCGGCCCATGAACAGGATCGCGCCGGTGGCCCGGTGGCG
>DAOVZQ010000107.1 GCA_030635025.1 bacterium | reverse complement strand
GACGAGAGACGCCGCCCCCATGGCGAGGATCGCGGATCTGAGGACGCCTTGAATTCTGCCAGGATTATCTGGGGCAAAGGCTAGGCCGGCCAGCGTTCGGACGTGGTCGTCGCTATGGATATGGCCTCTTTCCAGCGCTCGAGTCCGGCAACGAGGCGCCCGTAGAGTAATGACGTCTCCATGTCCAACGTACTCTGTGAGAAACGTGGGGCGAGCAACTTGATCGCTACTGCATCCCGGCCCTCACCGGAGATGAGGCCAGCCGCCGTGCGGACCCATGAAGAATCTATGTCCTCCGATTCGTCTGTAACCAAGCTGTCGCCGACCACCGCCACGGACATGGCTTGCACGTCCTCGCCACGCGACGCCAGATGCTGGATTGCTCCTAACCGCAGAGGGCGTGATTCCGGCAGCGCCGAAAGGCTCTCGCTCCAAATGAGGGTGGCCTGATCGTGTCGCTGTATGTGAATAGACATCTCGGCCATGGCCAGATAGATGTGTTCCCTCTCTTCGGGCAGAATCGGCAACATTTCCCGATAGGCTTCGAGTGATGCATCCCAGTCCTGTGCACGCAAAAGAATTTCCGCCCGCATCAACCCCAGGTGCAGGGAATCGGGATACTGCGCGCGGCAAGAATCCATGGTGGATAGTGCCTCGTCATAACGTTCAAGAGCGACCAGTAGGGAGAGGTGTTGCATCCACTCGTCATAGAGATCGGGATTACGATCAACGAGAGGCCTGGATATCTTGAGTGCCTCCCGAAGATAGCCCAGGGACATCAGGGCGTCCCGGTAGGCAACTGCGAATTCATCTTCGGTGGGGCTCAGGCGGTGGGCATGGGCCAAGTAGGGCAAGGCGCCGGCCGTGTCGCCCTGTTGCAGCAGCGTGGAGCCGATCATATAGGCGGTGGCAACCCCGTGCGGTAGCTCCAACTCGCCACTGAGCTCTCCACTCACTGCCAGACTGTCGTCAACGGCGGTCCGAGTCGCCACAGCCGACGCGGAATCGGGCGAAAGGATGAGTGGGAGCATCGACATGGTGATGAGCAGGATGAGGCTCCGGGACATGGGCTCTCCTTTGAGTGCGCGGGCGCCACGACGGATCGTCGTGAGAATCGGTCAGTCGGGGATGTCGAGTAAGCCGGGTTCCATTTCGATCCGTCGCATGGCTTCGGCGGCTGCAGCCTGCTCAGCCCGCTTCTTGCTTGGACCGGAACCGCTACCCAGTACGTCACCGTTGAATTTCACTTCCACGGTGAAGGTGCGTGCGTGATCCGGTCCGCTGGCATCCACCTGCCGGTATATCGGCGGCGATTTGTGCCTGGCTTGAATCATCTCCTGCAATCGGCTCTTGTCGTTGGCCAATGATTTTTCGGTCAGAAACGTATCCGCATCGTCAAGGAGCCAGAGTTCCAGAACTTCCGTTGCCGCGGCCAGTCCTCCGTCCAGAAACACGGCGCCGATTATGGCCTCCACTGCGTCTGCCAATATGCTGGCTCGCTTGCGTCCGCCAGTCGACGCCTCTCCCCGGCTCATCAGGATATGGTCGCCCAGGTATAGTCGCATCGCAACTCTGGACAGACTTTCGCCGCAGACGAGCTTGGACTTCATCTTTGTGAGATCCCCCTCTTCACGCTGGGGATGATGACGGTAGAGGTAGGTGTTGACCACGAGTCCCAGAACCGAGTCGCCTAGAAATTCCAGGCGCTCATTGGAGTCGAGTCGACCAACGCCGATGTCGTGGGTATGAGATCTATGGACTAGGGCCCGATGCAGAAGTGACGGATCCAGGAACGTGTAGTTGAGCTTATGCTGCACCGCGTCCACTGCATGGGCGACAATCGCCTCGTCGGCCACAGGGCGGCTGGTGTCGTCACCTTCATCATGACCACCCAGGGCCGTCTTAAGTCGTGTCCAGAAGCCCATGCCAGGCCGCACTCCATTCAGGCGGTTCAGTCGTTCCACCGTCGCAGACAAAGGGAAACGTTATGTCCGCCGAAACCGAAGGAATTGCTCAGGGCATAGTCGACGTCCCGTGTCACAGCCTCGTTCGGACAGACGAACAGGCCGCACTCGGGGTCTGGCGTTTCATAGTTGATCGTCGGCGGCAGAACTCCGTGTTTGAGAGCCAGAGCCGTGAAGCCCGTTTCCACGCCTCCGGCCGCACCCAGTAGATGGCCGGTCATCGATTTGGTCGATGAGACTGCCAGCTCGGTGGCGTGTTCGCCGAAAAGATCGCGAATGGCCTTGGTTTCGATCTTGTCGTTGAATGGAGTCGAGGTACCGTGGGCGTTGATATAGCCCACGTCGTTGGGCTGGATCCCGGCGGTTTCGATGGCTAGGCGCATGGCGTTACGCATGCCGTTGCCCTCGTTCTCCGGCTGGGTCATGTGATAGGCATCGCCGGTGGCTCCGTAGCCCGCGACTTCGGCGATGATCTCTGCGCCTCGCGCCTTCGCCCGCTCCAACTCCTCCAGCACGATGATGCCCGCGCCTTCGCCCAGCACGAATCCGTCTCGGCCGGCATCGAAGGGCCGGCTGGCCTTCGCGGGATCGTCGTTGCGCGTTGAAAGGGCCTTCATATTAGCGAAGCCAGCCAGGGCCATGGGACTGACGCTGGCCTCCGCACCGCCGGTGACCATGAGATCGGCGTCACCCAGCATGATGTGCATGGCTGCGGCCACGATCGCATGACCTGCCGAGGCGCATGCCGATACGGTTGCGTAATTGGGTCCCCGATAGCCGAAGCGAATCGAGACGAGCCCCGTGGCCATATCGGCGATCATCATGGGGATGAACATCGGCGAGACCCGCGAAGGGCCTCTGGCGACCAGTCGGCTATGCTGCGTCTCGAAGGTGATCATGCCGCCGATGCCCGAGCCGATCAGAACGCCTGCGCGTTCAGGGTCGATGTCGCCGGGATTGGCCTGGTTCACGGCTTCGTCGGCTGCACAAACACCGAATTGGGCGTACCGGTCGGCCTTGCGCGCATCCTTCAGGTCCATCGCCACGGTCGGGTCGAAGTCGTCGGCCTCGGCGGCGAAGTTGACCTTGTAGTCGGTCGTATCGAAAGAAGTGATCGGCCCCACGCCGCTACGGCCAGCCAAAAGGCCCTTCCAGGTCTCATCACGTGTGAGACCAACGGCCGTGATCATGCCAATGCCCGTGATGACGACCCTACGTCGCTCCATCGGTATCCCTCCCAGCATATGAAGACTACCCCGGTCCCGGGCGGAATGGCTCAGGACCGGGGACTCTGCGACCGGTATTCGAAACAATTTACCGGCGGATTACTCCAGGTGCGACTCCAGATAGTCGATGGCGTCCTGGACCGTCCGGAGCTGCTCCTGATCCTCTTCGGGAATCGTGATATTGAAGACTTCCTCCAGATCCATCACCAATTCGACGGTATCCAGGGAGTCTGCCCCCAAATCATCTGTGAACGAGGCCTCGGGGGTGATTTGCTCCGGATTCACCGACAGCTTGCGCTCGATGATCTCGTAGACCTTCTCCTGAATGGAACTCATGACTGACGTTCCCTCCTTGGGAATGTTATCAAGTGACCATGCCGCCATCCACCACGATCGTCTGACCCGTGATGTAGGCTGCGTCTTCGGACAAAAGAAAAGCTACTGCGGCTGCGACGTCCTCCGCAGAACCGAGTCTCTTCAACGGAATCGATTTGAGCATGTCGGCCTTGACCTGCTCGGGCAAATCGTGAGTCATGTCAGTGGCGATGAACCCCGGCGCGATGGCGTTGCAGGTTATGGCACGCCCACCGAGTTCCTTGGCTACTGACTTCGTCATGGCGATCACGCCGGCCTTACTGGCCGCGTAGTTGGCCTGACCCGCGTTTCCGGCCAAGCCGATCACCGAAGCGATGTTGACGATCCTGCCGATTTTCTGGCGCATCATAAGAGGCGATACGGCCTTTGTAAAGTAGAAGGTGCCCGTCAGATTTACATCCAGAACCTGCTGCCAGGCCTCGGGCTTCATGCGCAACACCAAGCCGTCACGGGTGATGCCCGCATTGTTGACCACGCCGTAGATGGGTCCCAAGGCCTCGCTGGCCTCGTTCACCATGGTCTGGACGGAATCCCAATCGGCCACGTTGCCGGCTATCGGCACGTACTTGCCGTCACCCTTTATGGATGCGGCCGCTTCCCGGACGGTATCTTCGGCTATATCCACCAGCGCCAGGTCATAACCTCGGGACGCCAGGGACTTTGCAATGGCCAAGCCTATGCCTCGGCCCGCTCCGGTGACGATCACCGCTTTATTACTCATCTGCCAACCTCTCATTCTTCAATGCGCGCCCCATATGCTCCTGTGGGGCGAAAGCGAGGCATTATGCCAACAACTCTCCGAGCCTGTCCAGTACAGTATCGAGATCCTCGACAGTACCCACCGGGATGAAGGTGATGTCAGGAAATTCTCGTCGGGCCATATTGCTGAGGACCCGACCGGGGCCGACTTCGAGCACGACACGGGGCTTCTCTCCCACACCGGCGCCATCGACAATCCCGCCGAGGCCGTCGTGCCACAATACCGGCGACGTGAGCTGACGGCGGAAACCGTCCTTCAAATCAGCGCCGGCCGTCACCGGCTCGCCGCTCACGTTTGCGATCAGTGGTGCACTCGGATCCGAGATGGTCACGGATTCAAGATGCTCCGAAAAGGATATTGCCGCCCCTTCGAGCAGAGGCGAATGGAAGGCGCCGCTGACATTGAGACGGATGGCCCGCTTGGCGCCGGCCTCCTTGAGGGCAGCACAGGCGGCTTCGATGGCGTCGACCTCACCTGAGATGGCGATCTGAGCCGATGAATTGTGGTTGGCCAGAACGACGACACCGTCTGTCTCACTGACTCGCCGACAAACCGTCCGGACTTCGTCCGCGGGCAGCCCCATGATGGCCGCCATGCCTCCGGGGCACTCCTCGCCGGCGGCGAACATGAGTTCCCCGCGCTTGCGGACCAGGCGCAGTCCGTCCGTGGGTTGCAGGGCACCGAGGGCGACCGCGGCCGAGAACTCGCCCAAGGAATGTCCGGCCGCGATACTGGGCTCGATACCGCGTTCACGAAGCTCCAGGGCGACCGCCACCGAATGGGCCAGAATCGCCGGTTGGGCATTCCACGTCTCGGTCAAGGTTTCGGCCGGACCTTCGTACATGAGCGATGTGAGATCATGGCCGAGTACTGCATCGACTTCGCCCAGGAATCGGGCGCCGGGTCCGTCGCCGGCGGCGAGGTCACGCGCCATGCCTACGGCCTGGGATGCCTGGCCGGGAAATATCATCGGAATCCTGTACATGAACTTCCTCCGTGAGGGTGGGCGTCAGGAAGACGCCTGCAGGCGGCGGCTCAAACGTGCGGGGACGTCGTGGGCGGCAAGTTGCGACGCTATGCGCAAGGCACTGGTAACTGCCCGGGCTGTACTCGATCCGTGTCCGATGATGACGGAACCGCGGACACCGAGCAGCAGGGCGCCACCGGTCGAGGCGTAGTCCATGCGGGTCAACAGGCTGCCGAGCCCCTTGGAACCCGCCCCCGAGTCGACTTCGGATGCGCTGTCCTTGTAGGCCCGCTGCAGGAAGAGGCCGAAGCCCTCCACGAGCTTCAGTACCATATTGCCGGTAAACCCGTCGGTAACGACCACGTCGGCCTCTCCGAAGAGCAGACCGCGGCCTTCGACGTTACCGATAAAGTTGAGATCGGATTCGGCCAGCAAGGCGTGAGCGGCAATGGTCAGTTCGTTTCCCTTGCTGGGCTCGCCACCAATATTGAGCAGGCCTACACGAGGGGATTCGATCTCCAGCAGCTCGCGGGCATAAAGGTCACCCATCACGGCGAACGTTTGCAGATGCTCCGGCGTGCATTGCACGTTGGCTCCGCCGTCGAGCATGAGAAAACGGCCGTCGTAGGTTGGAATCCCCGTGGCGATTGCGGGTCGAGCGACGCCGTCCAGGCGACCGAGAAGCATGAGGCTGCCGGCGACCATCGCGCCGGTACTGCCAGCGCTGAAGACGGCCTGGGCACGCCCTTCCTTCTGGTCGCGCATGGCGCGGACAACGGGAGAATCGGCTTTGCCGCGAATGGCATGGGCCGGAGATTCGGCCATGTCGATCACCTGGGTGCAGTGAACGATTTCACAGTCGAGGCCGGCTGTATCCAGTGAAGCGAGCTCGGACGTGATGGCCGACTCGTCACCGTAGAGGGCGAGTCGAAATCCACCCTCCTTCAGGGCGTCGATTGCACCGGGGACCGTCACCGACGGGCCGATATCGCCGCCCATGGCGTCCACGGCTACGACAGGCAAACCCGCCGTTGCACTGCTCATTCGCTCTCCTCCATGTCGAGCTCCCGTGACAGTCTAGTTGTCGATGACCAGCACTTCACGATCACCGTAGTGTCCACACTTGCTGCAGACGCGGTGAGGACGGCAGGTTTCGCCACAATGGGAACAACGCGACACGTTCGGTGAGGCGATGTTCCAATGTGAGCGGCGCTTGCCCTTCTTGGCGTGGCTCGTCTTTTTCTTGGGAACGGCCATTTCGAATCCTCTTTCCTTTTCCCTTCAGGACGGTAACCCGTCCCAACGGGGATCCACTATCTCTTGATCGCAATCGCAATCCGCTTCATTTCGATTTGCGCCGCAGTGGACGCAGATGCCGAGACAATCGTCTCGACAGACCATCTTCTGGGGCACTGTCAACAAGGCCGCTTCGCGGAGGGCCGGCTCCAGATCTATCACTCCGCGCGCCTGGTGCTCCGTCCAGGTGGAGCCCTCCGAACGCGCATCACGACCTTCGTAGTTGTCTCGTACAATGACCACATCCACGATCGCCGTGTAGTTCAACTCGAAGCTCTCCAGGCAGCGATCGCAGTCGGTCGCACCGACGGCCGTCAGTTGGCCCCCGACCAGGATGCGGCTGTCGGTATTGTTCACCGCCAGCTCTCCCTGCAGATGAACCTCTCCCGCATCGCCCTCATCGAGTTCGAGGCGATAGGTTTCATCCACGTCCAGAACGGAGCGCCCGAAGGCAAGTGTATCCAGATTCAATTTCATGCCGAACTCAGCCTCTATGGCTATCCCACTTCGTGGAAGCGCCCCACGTTACAAGCCGATGGGCCGTCTGTCAAGACGACCCAAGGAGTATGACCGGCCAGGCGAGTCCGGAGTCCTCTCCCGAGAGGAAAGGACTCCGCACTCTCAGCCGAAAATGATCCCCAACTCCACCTTGGCGTTTTCCACCGAATCGGATGCGTGAACCGCATTCTGACTCAGGGCTTCGCCAAACAACGCCCGTATGGTCCCGCAAGCCGCATCGGCGGGATTCGTGGCTCCCACCAGCTCTCGCAGCTTGACGATGGCGTTGTCTCGCTCCAGGTGAATGGCCACAACCGGGCCGGAAATGATGTAATCCACCAGATCCGGGAAGAATGGCCGATCCTTGTGCACGGCATAGAACCTCTCGACCGTTTCCTTGTCGAGATGCTTCAGGGCCAGGTTGTTGATGCGAAACCCGTTTTTCTGGACCATGGCCAGGATTTCACCGATCTTCTGTGAGTCGGCCGCCACGATCTCCGGCTTGATCATCATGTACGTCTGTTCCAACTTGTTTCCTTCCACGCTATTGTGGCGCATCTTTCCAGATTTCCTTTAACAGGGGCACGACGTCCACGGGGCGGTCCGCCACGGGAATTCCTGCCGCTTCGAGTGACTTTTTCTTGTCTGCGGCGGTGCCGCTGCTGCCGGTCACGATAGCACCGGCATGCCCCAT
>DAOVZQ010000371.1 GCA_030635025.1 bacterium | reverse complement strand
CGGCGACCACGCCGCCGGTCGACGTGTAGGGCGTACCGGCCAGCGGATTCCAGGGCGCGGGACAGCGCGCGGTCAGGCCCAGTTCGATGGGCGGGTTGTAGGCACTGTGATCGTTGCCCGCGGAGTTGAAGAGCAGGATGCCCGCGACGCGCAGCACGTTGGTGTTCTCGCGTTCGGTGCGCATATACGTCGCTGGCAGGTCACCGGGCACGCCCAGTGACATGGTGATTACGCGCGCGCCGTTGATCAGCAGGTAGTCATAGCTTTCCCAGATCATGCCCAGGGTGCCGCTGCCGGCGCTGTCCTGCGACTTGACCGACATGATCATGGCGTCGGGCGCAACACCCGTCACGGTGCCACCGGTGCCGTCGCCCGCGACGGTGCCCGCGGTGTGCGTGCCGTGACCCGGACTGGCGGAGTCGTCGTTGGGATCGCCGTCGTCGTCGCCCACGTCGTAGCCGTGGATGTCGTCGACGTAGCCGTTGCCGTCGTCGTCGATGGCGTTGCCCGCGATCTCGCCCGGGTTGGTCCACAGGTTGTTGACGATGTCGGGATGGGTCACCCACACGCCCGAATCGATATGGCCGACGATTATGCCAGCACCCGTATAGCCGAGGCCCCAGGCCAGATGGGCGTCGATCCACTCGATGCTCCAGGCGTTGCCCTTCTCGGTGACGTCGGCGGCGGCCTCGTCGGCCGGCTTGCTGTCGCGACAGGCCAGCACGTTGTCCGTCGGGTCGAAACTCACGTCGTGATGCAGGACACCGGACACCGCCTTGTCAGCGGCCAGGGCGGCGATGGCCGCCGCATCGGCGCGGAAATTCACGGCGTTGGCCACCAGCAGGGTGCGGACCTTATCGATATGGCCCTTGCCCGCCGCGGCTTCGATACCGGCGAGCGTGCCGGCGTGAACCCGGTCGAACTGGCTGCGTAGGACATCGACGACGGCCGCGCGACGCTCCTGATGGGTGGCGCCGGTCAGGTCGGCATCCAAGGCCGCCATGTCGGGACGGTCGCCAAGGATCAGCAGGACCCGGACGGTCTCACCGGTCGCCTTGCCAGCCAAAACATCCTGGAGGTCGGGGGCGATCTCTGCCGCAGGCGCGACGGCGGCAACCGTCAAGGCCAGCAACAGGAATAGGGGCGTGATGAGCCTACGCATCATGGCGGCGTCTCCTTATGTCAGGGGCTATGCCCCGTGCGCAGGACGCACAGGACCAAGTATGGGCATCTGGATGGCGGGGGCGGGATGGTGTCGAGATTTCTCCCTCTCAGACGCATGTCTCCCAAAATTCCCTCATAGGATAGCAAATCGGGGAGTGGATTACAATGGGGCGGGGGCTTCGGGGAGAGAGCCAGTCGTGGATTTTACACGTGTAAAGTCGTCTCAACGGCCCAACAGTTCATCAATCTTTACCCGCATATTCTCATCCCCCGGCTTAACCCGTGGCCCAAACCGATTCATGACCTGACCGTCCCTATCCACCAGATATTTGGTGAAATTCCAGTCGGGTTCGTCAAGTTCGGCGGTCAGCCGCCTATAGATCTCCGATTTCCCGTCCCCCTTCACAGTCATCTTCTCGAAGAGTGGAAAGGTCACATCATAAGTCGCGGAGCAGAACTGACGGATCTCCGCGGGCGTACCGGGCTCCTGATTCAAAAAATCGTTGCTCGGGAAACCGAAAATTACGAATCCGTGCGGTTCGAGTTCACGGTATAGATCCTCCAGTCCCTCATATTGAGGTGTCAGACCGCACTTGCTGGCCAGATTTACGACCAGGGCTACCTTGCCGCGATAAGCGGACAGTTCGAAGACCTCGCCTTCGAGGGTGCGGGTCTTCAGGTCATAAAAAGAGTCTGCGGAATCGTTGGTCGTTGCCGTCTGGACCTTGCCCAAAGAACGCAGGTACATCAGCCCGGCCGCCAGGACGACGACGATTACGACGACTACGATATAGAGGGCAGGCTTCATGTAACTCTCATTTGGTTGTGGGGGCTCTGCGCCGGCTTCGTCGTCTCATCATTCATAAGTCTACACGTGTACACTTTGAGTTTGCGACTCGCTCTCAACCCGGCGCGCACAAGTTCGGAGCGGGTTCCAAATCAATGGCCATCAATTCGGTCCGGCCGCCTCCGTCAGGCTTCAGCGCCGGCCTCCCCCTCATAAAGCGCATCGTTCTTGAACGGAATCAGCGCCATGATCACACCGTGCTCATAAAGACCGCATCGATCGACCACGTTCCCGGTCAAAAGACCGATGGCTCCATCCTTCTGCTTCGAGTTCTCGCGGCCGAAAACCACATCGTCGGCTGCGCCCAGCTCCAGACCACCGCGGACAAGTTTGGCCACCGCATCCGGCAAAAAGAACGATGCAGTCTTGCCCCGGCCCATGCCGCACGGAGACAGCGCAACGATCCACGCGAAAGCCTCCATCCCATCCGGCGAATCTTCGATCCCCCCCTCGATGCCGACCCAGTAGTCCGCATCCGGGACAGCGATCTTGGCGGTCTTGGCCCGATTGTAGGCGCCCACGTGCGTCTCGGCGCTGGTGTCCGGCTGATCGGAAACACTGGACGCGACATCGGCCGTACCGATCTCAAAATCCGCCTCAGAAAACATGCGCCGAAAAGCCTGCTCGACCGCTCTGGCCTTGACCGGATTCTTAGATGCCACCACGACGCGCACCATGACCCTCCCGCTTCCGTCAGTGTTGTTGATCCCGCATAAGCCGTTCGATCGCCACGAAAAAAGCATCCCTGACGTCCTGCACGTGCAACGCCTCTTGGTGATCGATGGCCGCCTCATCCGCGCCCGCGAACCGGGCCGGCTCGACCTGCAGCGCATAGGAGTTCACATGCTGCCGCCAGAACCAATCTGGAGAACCGAACTGTACGTATTCGGGGTCGATAACTGCAACGGACGCCAGGGCATCACGGAGCCGCCGACCGGCGGGGCTGTTTTCAACGGCCAGAGCCAAATAAGCGATACGATATCTGACCGAGCCGACATCGTCGGCCGGCAGCGGTGCCAAGCTCTCTGGGTCGGTTTGACCTTCATAGACAAAATGGCCATGGCAGCATTGCAGGGTGAAGCAGCACGGCAGGTCATTCAAACTGACAACCAGGTCGCGGATCGACTCATCGATCTTGCCGGGATCGAGGTCTCCCAAAACACGCGCGCGATCACGAGTGTACCGCGGGTTGTCGACGAAGGACCTGGAAGAAGCGAAAGTTTCCATGCGCCTGGCCTCGGTTGCGGGTGTGCATGGCGCAGGGTACCGCAAGGTCCGACAAGGGTCAAACGCAGCGCTTCGGGACCTGAAGGGATCAGCCGGATGCTCGATACCGAAAACAATCCGTCGTGTGATCGTCGACCATACCCACGGCCTGCATGAAGGCGTAACAGATGGTCGTGCCTACGAAGTTGAAACCGCGGCGCTTGAGATCCTTGCTCATGATAGTGGATTCTTCGGTGTGCGCCGGCAACTCGGCCATCGATCGCCAGGCGTTCCGCTTCGGTTCGCCGTCCACGAATCCCCAGAGGTATTCGTCCAGCGAACCGAATTCCTCGATCACCGCCAACGTCCCGCGTGCGTTCTTGATCGTGGATTCGATCTTGAGTCGGTTGCGCACGATTCCGGCGTCGGCGAGCAATCGGTCGATGTCGCGTTGCGT
>DAOVZQ010000155.1 GCA_030635025.1 bacterium | reverse complement strand
TCCGGAAGTTTCAGCTTCCGGACCTCTCTTTTTACACTGTTCTCGCGGGCTACCAGGGCGCTCCGTACAGTTCGCGATGCCAGTCCCGCAAGTTCTTCAGCCCATCTTCCAGACCCACCGCTGGCTTGTAGTCCAACTCGGTCTCGATACGCGACGTGTCGGCGACCATGCTCATCACGTCACCTGGCCAGCTTTGCATGGTGTAGGTGATCTCCGGTCGGGCGATGCCCGTGGTGTCGATGATCTTCTCCACCAGATCACGGATGCTGACGGGGCGTCCACCGGCGATGTTGTAGACGTTGCCGCGGGCCTCGGGGTGGGCCGCCACGGTCATCAGAGCCAGCACCGTGTCGGCGACATAATTGTAGTCGCGTTTCTGCTCGCCCGTGCCCATCACTTCAAGATTTTTCGGATCGCGACGAAGCTTTTCCAACAGATCGAACATCACGTATTTTCGCTGACGGGGACCGAAGGTATTGAAGATGCGCACACGTCTGTGGTCCATGTCGTAACACCGAGTGTAGGCGTCGATCATGAATTCGCCGGCCAGCTTGGTGCCGCCGTAGGGGGACTTGGGCACGAAGGGGTGATCTTCGCTCATGCGGCCGTCCTCGGTCTGGGGCTCGCCGTAGACGGCGGCCGAGGAGGCGAAGATCAGTCGTCCTGCGCCGTGACGACGCATGGACTCCAGCACCGCGAAAGTGCCTGCCATGTTACGCTCGAAATCGTAGGCTGGATTCTCCGAGGATCGAGGGACCGAAGCGTTGGCACTCAGATGGAAGACCACGTCACAGCCGGGCATCAGGGCATCCAGCAGGGGGGCGTCGGTGATCGAGCCTTCGCGGAACTCTATATGGTCCATGGCCTCCGCGAGGTTTTCCGCCAACCCGTCCGACAGGTCATCGATAGCACGCACCTTGCAGCCGAGGGCGACCAGGTGATCGACCAGGTGCGAGCCGATGAAACCGGCTCCGCCGGTAACCAGCACGGTTTTGCCAGCATAGAACTCTTTGAGATTCATCAGGATCGATCCGATCGTTGGGGAATCAGGCCGGGTTTGGGCTCGGAGGCGCCCCGGCGACGAGAAAAGAGTATAGGCTCGTTGCGGGGCCGTGTCAAAACCGGGCTCACTGCTTTAACTGTCTTGAAAACAGTCAATTGCTTGTTTTTTCTGCCGATAGTGGTTTTGTCGGCAAAGCTCCTGCGGGAACTTGCCAGATGTTCGGAACCTGGGTTATATTCCGAGTCGTTCGGTTGTCCGTTCATCGGCATCGAGCGATGGATGTCATACATTGAAAGAAAGGTCGGACAAGATGGCTTCAGACAGCCCAAGACGTGCGATGATCACCGGCATTACGGGCCAGGACGGTTCGTATCTCGCCGAATTGCTGCTCGATGAAGGGTACGACGTGTATGGAATGGTCCGCAGGACCAGCACGGAGACCATCGAGCGCGTCAATCACATCAAGGAACGTCTGAACTTTGTGGCTGCTGATCTGACCGACCAGACATCGGTGATTGATGCCGTGAACGACGTCCGGCCCCACGAGATCTACAATCTCGCGGCCCAGTCCTTCGTGCCGACCTCCTGGAAGCAGCCCATCTTCACGGGCAACGTTACCGCTCTGGGCGTGACGCGGATGCTCGAGGCCGTTCGAATGGTGGACAAGTCCATCAAGTTCTATCAGGCGTCTTCCAGCGAAATGTTCGGCGACGTGCGCGAGACGCCCCAGACCGAACTGACGCCCCTCTACCCCCGCAGCCCCTACGGCGTGGCCAAGTGCTACGGCCACTACATCACGATCAACTACCGCGAGAGCTACGACATGTTCGCCGTGTCGGGCATCCTCTTCAACCATGAGTCGCCGCGGCGCGGCCTGGAGTTCGTTACCCGCAAGATCACAAACGCCGTGGCGCGGATCAAGCTGGGGCTACAGGACGAACTGCGTCTGGGGAATCTCGACGCCAAGCGTGACTGGGGCTTCGCCCTGGACTACGTTCGGGCCCAGTGGCTCATGCTGCAGCAGGACGATCCGGAAGATTTCGTGATCTCCAGCGGCGAAACCCATTCGGTGCGCGAGTTCTGTCGTATCGCCTTCGAACACGTCGGCCTGGACTGGGAGAAGTATGTGGTCGTGGACCCGAAATTCTACCGTCCCGCCGAGGTCAAACTCCTCCTGGGCGATTGCAGCAAGGCGCGCGAGAAGCTGGGCTGGATCCCGGAGACGAGCTTCGCCGCGCTGGTCCAGATGATGGTCGATGCCGACATGCTGCGGCACAAGGCGGAACTGGCCGTCAGTCAGAAGTCCTGAGCCGGCGCTTCATCCATATCGATCCCATACGGTGGGACGCCGTCCCGGGCGAGAGCCCGCGTCTGAGAGGTACATTTTGAAGGTCGTGCTCTTCGGACCCTATCCCGTCGATCCACAGTACACCTGTGGTGGCGTGGAGAAGGTCGTATACAGCCTCGTGGAGGGGCTCAAGACCTTCGACGACCTGGACCTGCACGTGGTGTCCCTGAGCGATGTCGATCGTGAAACCGTGGTGCGGGACGGCGACGTACACATTCATCACGTCCCCAGGCAAAAGCGCCTAAGTCTGCCGACCTTCCGTTTTCTGAGTATAATGCGCGCGCGTCGGACCATCCGTCGCATCGATCCGGACCTGATCCATTGCCAGGAAAGCGGACGCGAGTCCTACATCGCATCGGGCTTGTCCTACCCGACGCTCGTCAGCATCCACGCCATCTTCAAGAACGAGGGCGCCCACTATCCGGGGTTGCGCGCCAAGTTCCGCTATTGGCAGTTCGCGCACCTGGCCAAGCGCGCCGAGAGCGGCGTGGACCTGTACGTGCCCAGCAGTCTCTACGTCTGCGATGAACTCTCGCATTTGGGATCGAAGCTTAACGACGTGATCGAGAACCCCATCGAGCAGCGTTTTTTCGACGTGCCCGACACGCCGGTTCCCGGCCGGATGCTTTTCGCCGGCACCATCTACCCGCGTAAGGGTGTCGAGGTCTTGATCGAGGCGGCGCGGCTGCTGCGCGATCGTGGCGTTGAATTCACGGCGCACATCGCCGGTCTGATCGCCGACAAGGATTACAACGCCGGCTTGATCGAGCAGGCTCGCGAGGCGGGATTGTTGGACAAGGAGGTTGTCTTCCGCGGTTTTCTGACCGAGGAGGAGCTGACCCGCGAATACAGCGAGGCCTCGATGATCGTGTTGCCGTCGTTTGCGGAGACGTCGCCCATGACGGTGCAGCAGGCCATGTGCGCCTCCAAACCGGTGGTCGCGACCACCGTCGGAGGTATTCCCCACCTGGTGACCGACGGCGTCCACGGTCGGCTGGTCGGGCCGGGAGATCCGCCCGCCTTGGCCGAAGCCCTGGCCGATGTCCTCGCCGACCCCGTTCAACAGCGAGAGATGGGGGATCGGGCCAGGCAGGACGCCGTGGCGCGGTTCGGTGCTCGCGAAGTGGCCGCACGGTTCCGTGAACTCTACCGCCGCTTTCCAGATAAGAGGTCGTCCTGATGAAGTTGTTGTGGATCGCCGCGTCGTTTCCCACGCCTTTCCGGTGGCTTTCGGGCCCTTGGAATCTGCGTGCCATGATGGCGCTGAGGGAGTATGAGGGATTCGACGTACGCGTCATCTGTCCCATCGGGCTTACCCCGCCCGGCAACCTCTTCAAGCGCTTCCCTTTCGGTCTCGGCGAGCTCGCGGCCTGGCGACGCGAGCGTACCGACATGCCCGCGTCGGGAGAGATCGAAGGCATCCCCGTCTACTACCCGCGCTGGTCCTGGCCGCCCAAGCGCATGTTCTGGGGGTACGAGGGCACGTTGATGCACCGCCAGATCCGCAAGCAGGTGGACGCAGTGATCGACGATTTCAAGCCGGACATCCTGCATACGACATGGGTGAACCCCGAAGGTGTCTGCGCCTGCCATTTCGGTGAGCGGCACGGAATCCCGGTGGTCAACGAGGGCATCGGCAACGACGTCAACTACTACCTGGCCGAGTTTCCCCATCGGGAGCACGCCATCCGCAATCTGCTCAAGGCGAAGATACAGGTCTTCAACTGCCAGTCTACATTGCGGGAAGGGGCCAAGGTCGGACTGACCCACCCCGATACGCGCATTGTTTTCCACGGCGTCGAGGTGGACAAGTTCGTTCCCGATCCCGATGGTTGGACCTCGAGTCGGGGCATCGTCAGCGTCGGCCGTCTCGAAACGCGTAAGAACCACCAGCTGTTGTTGCGCGCGTTCGCCATGCTTCCGGAGGACCTGCGGGAGACGGCGAGTATAAATCTGATCGGCGGCGGTCCCCTGCGTGGCATGCTCGAGGATCTGGGGCGCGACCTGGGTATCGCCGACAGGGTTAATTTTCTCGGTCAACCCTCCCACGAGGATCTGGTCAGGCAACTGCAGAAATCCGACGTATTCTGCCTTCCGTCCCTTTCGGAAGGGATGCCCGTGGTGAGTATCGAGGCCATGTCGTGCGGACTGCCGGTGGTCGCGACGCGTGTGGACGGAATTCCCGAATCGGTGAAGGAGCCGGATTGCGGCATCCTCTTCCCGAACCAGGACGTGGACGCCCTCGCCGCCGCGCTCAAGGATGCCCTGACCCGGAACTGGGACCGTGAAGGGATCCGCAATCACATCCTGAACATGTTCACCTGGCGGCGATATGCCGCCGACATGGCCGCCGTCATGCGCGACGCGGCCGCGGGAGAGTCGTCCCCATGAGTTTTGAGATGAACGAAACCAATGCCATCATTCCGCACGACGCCAAGATTCTCATCACGGGCGCCGGCGGATTCGTCGGGTCACGCGTGGTGGGCGCCCTGCTGGACCAGGGCTATGGCAACCTGCGTTGCCTAGTGCGTCCATCGAGTGATCAGACCCGCATGCGCGAGGCCAGCTCCGGGGAGCGGGGCGCGAACGTGGAGGTCCTGGTCGGCAACCTGTTGTCGCGAGACGACTGCCGTGAAGCGACCCGGGACGTGTCGGTGATCTGTCATCTCGCGGCGGGCGTCGGCAAGTCGTTTCCCGATTGCTACATGAATTCGGTCATCGGCACGCGGAACCTCATGGACGCCTGTCTCGAACACGGAGTCCTCAAACGCTTCGTGAACGTGAGTTCCTTTTCCGTCTACAGCAACGCGGACATTCCCCGCGGCGGGCTGCTAGACGAGACCTGTCCGTTGGAACCGGACCCCAAACTGCGTCACGAGCCCTACGTCTACGGCAAGGTCCTGCAGGACCAACTGGTGTTCCAGTATGCCGAGACACACGGCATCCCGTACACGATCATGCGGCCGAGCGTGGTGTTCGGTCCCGGCAAGGTAGCCATCCCGGCGCGGGTCGGCGTCGATACCTTCGGCTTCTACATGCAGCTCGGCGGCGGACTGCCCATCTGCATTACCTACGTGGACAATTGCGCGGACGCCCTGGCGCTGGCCTGTTTCAAACCCGGCGTCGAGGGCGAGGTCATCAACATTACCGACGACGACCTGCCCACCGGCAGCGAGTTCCTGCGCGCCTACAAGAAGCGGGTCCACCGCATGTTCTCCCTGTATGTGCCTTATCCGCTCTTCCGTCTGTTCTGTCATGGTTGGGAGAAGTACTCCAAGTGGTCACAAGGCCAGTTGCCGCCGGTCTTCAATCGCCTGCGCTGCGCCGGGTACTGGAAAGGGAACCGCTACTCCAACCGCAAGCTCAAGGAAAAGCTGGGCTGGCAGCCGCGGGTCCCCATGCACGAAGCGCTGGATCGCTATTTCGAATACCAGAAGAAGGCGAGGTCGGCAAAGTGATCAAAGTAGGTATTATCGGCTGTGGAAAGCATGCGGACCAGCATGCCGCGGTGGTTGATCGCATCCCGGACAGCAGGATCGTGGCCGCCTGCGACAGCGAGGAATGGATGGCCCGCCAGTTCTGCGACCGTTTCGATGTGCCCCAGGCCTTTGCGGACGTGTCGGAATTCCTGGAGAAGGGGCGTCCGGACGTGGTGCACATCACCACTCCGCCCCAGAGCCACTTTCCCCTGGGCAAGGCCTGCCTCGAGGCGGGCTGCCACGTCTACATCGAGAAACCGTTCACCGTGGATACCGCCGAGGCCAAGGTGCTGGTCGATCTGGCCGTGGAGCGGGGGCTCAAGCTCACCGCCGGTCACAATTCCCAGTTCGGGCCCGCCTCCCTGCGCATGCGCAAGCTGGTGCGCGACGGTTATATCGGCGGCGCGCCCACGCATATGGAGAGCTACTACTTCTATGACATGGGCAATCCGCGCTATGTGAAGGCGCTGCTCGGCGATAAGAAGCACTGGGTGCGCGCTCTGCCGGGCCGACTGCTGCAGAACATCATCAGCCACTGCATCAGCAAGATCGCCGAATACATGTCGGGCACCGAGGCGGAGGTGAAGGCTCAAGGCTTCACCAGCAAGTTCCTGCCCGACCTTGTAGAGGACATAATCGACGAGTTGCGCGTGACCGTGAAGGACAGCGAAGGCGTAACGGCC
>DAOVZQ010000197.1 GCA_030635025.1 bacterium | reverse complement strand
GACCGAGATCGAGATGAAGGAAAAGAAGCACCGTGTCGAGGACGCCCTTTCGGCGACCCGCGCCGCGGTCGAAGAAGGTATCGTCGCCGGTGGCGGCGTGGCTCTGCTGCGCACCGCCAAGGCTATCCAGGAGTTGAAGCTCGAAGGTGAAATCTCCGTGGGTCGCGACATCGTCGCGCGTGCGGTTGAAGAGCCTGTGCGGATGATCGTCATGAACGCCGGTCAGGAAGGCGCCCTCGTCGTTGAGAAGCTGCGTACCGAGAAGAAAGCCAACATTGGCTTCAACGCGGCAACGATGAAGTACGAGGACCTGCTGGCCGCCGGCATCATCGATCCGGTGAAGGTCACCCGCTCGGCTTTGCAGAACGCCGCATCCATTGCGGCCATGCTGCTGACCACCGAGGCCTGTGTGGCCGACGAGCCCGAGGACAGCGCACCCCCGATGCCCGACATGGGCGGCATGGGTGGCATGGGTGGCATGGGCGGCATGATGTAGCCTTTGTTGCCATGAAGGTCGAGAGGGCGGTCCCGAGTGGGGCCGCCCTCGTCTTTGATGGGTATATGAAGAAACACACCATAAACGCGCCTCTCGAAGAGCCGAAGCGTCTATGGTGTGTTTCTTCATATACCCATCAAAGACGGCCGCTCCCACTCGGCATCGCCTCTCGCTTCACAGTAACGAATCAAACTAGCAGGAGGAGTCTCATGGAGAGACGCGCGTATCGCGCCTCACGAAGTGCCGAAGCGATACGCGCGTCTCTCCGTGAGACTCCTGTTGGCTAGAGAGATGTCTTTCGTTACTGTAAAGCGACGATGCGAATCCTGCAGATAGGGAAATACTACCCGCCCGCCAAGGGCGGCATGGAAACCGTGTTGGCCCTGATCAGTCAGGGGCTTCTCGCGCGGGGGCATGCGGTGTGGTCGGTTGTTGCATCAACCGATCACAAATCGAGGGTTGAGGGGCTCGGCCCGGCCCCGGAGGCTGGTCGGATGATCCGGTGCGGTACCTTGGCGACGATCGCCTCGCAGCCTCTTACGCCGTCGTTGCCAGCGGTTCTACGCCGCGTATTCCACGAGTTCAATCCGGAAATGATTACACTCCATTGGCCCAATCCGCTGGCGGCTATTGCTCTGCAGTGCGTGCGCAACCATATGCCCGCGGGTTCACGGCTGACCGTCTGGTATCATGCGGACATTACCCGGCAGCGTCTGGGTGCATTCGTGTTACGGCCTGTCCTGCGCAGCCTGCTGGACAGGGCAGATGGCATCGCCGTGTCCACGGGCACCCTGCGTGACCGGTCGCCCCAACTCGCTCATCGCAGCAGCAAGGTTCGGGTCATCCCTTTCGGCATCGACGCCGGGCAGTGGCGACTGGACACGACGCCGGGTACGGGGCCCTTCCTCTTCGTGGGGCGCCTCGTCTATTACAAGGGGCTGGATCTTCTGCTTGAGGCCGTGGCGTCGGTGCCGGAGGCCAGTCTGGAGATCGTGGGCGACGGGCCCCTGCGCGATCGACTTCGCCGTCGGGCGGCGGAGCCGGATCTGCGCGGTCGCGTTCGGCTGCACGGTGAACTCGACGATAAGGATCTGCGCACGGTGATGACCCGATGCGCCGCCCTGGTCCTGCCAAGTCTCGAACGCAGTGAAACCTTTGGTCTGGTCCAGATCGAGGCCATGGCCGCCGGCTTGCCGATCATATCGACCCACCTGCCGACCGGCGTGGCCGAGGTCAATGTTCACGAACAGACCGGGCTCATCGTCCCTCCAGGTGATCGGGACGCTTTGGCGGCGGCTCTGCGCGTCGTGACTTCCGATACGGCTCGATCCCGTCTATGGGGCGAAGCTGGTCGTCGCCGTGTGGACGATCATTTCGATCACGAGCGAATGACCGATTCCCTGGAGCAATGGTACGGGGAGTTGACGGGACAAGGGGAGGACGGATCGTGAGTTTCGGATTTCTGCCCTCCTGGCACGACATCCTTCCCCGTGAGGGCGGACACGTCGTGACGCTTCGCGGCGCCGGCGGCAAGACCCGGTTTATACAGGCGATGACCGGAGTCTTGCGGAGTGAAAACCTCTCCGTGGCGGTGGCTCGCGACGGCGCGGATGAATCGCTCGATTGGCCCGGTCTCGTGCGGAGCCTCCCGACGGATCTCCCCGCTGACGACCCCTTGCTGCACGTTGTCGCCGCGGATGGCGGCACAGGCGGTTTGACACCCACCGAGGTCGATGAACTCGGTGGAGTCCTGCAGGACCATGTCCTGTTCTACGAAACGGCATCGGGGGTCGGTCGGCATCGTGTAGGTGAAACCGCCGCCACCCTGCCGGCCCGCACCTCTTTGTTGGTGACGGTCTGTGATCTCGGTGTTGTTGGTCATACCGCTGATTCAGTGTTCGGGCCAGACGCGCCCATACCCGCCTCCTGGTTGACCCCACACGATGACCGGTCAGTCTGGTCATGGGACGGACTCGTCGCCTGGCTCGGCGCGCAAACCGCGTGTCCGGAAGGCGCGGCTACACCGCCCCCCCAGCTGGTGGTCTTGCTGGGGATGGACGAGTGCCTGGACAGTATCGGTCTCTTTGCCTGTGTCGGCCGTTTGATGGACGAGTTGGAAATCCCCCTGGTGATCATGGGCGATACGTCCGGTCCTGAACCCCGCCTACGCAGCGCCTACACTCTCGCCCCGGACGTGTCCGCATGAAGTCCCTGCGCCATGACTGGGGCGTCATCCTGGCCAGGGGAGACTCCACACGCATGGGTCGCCCCAAAGGGCTTTGCCGTCTCCCGGATGACGACCTGACATTTCTGGACCGCATCTGCCGCCTCTACACCCGCGCTGAAATGCCGGTCGTAGTCGTGACGCGTCCCGATCTGGCTGCGATTTACCGCGAAGCCATACCTGGGGCCGCAGTAGCGGAGTGGGTGCTCTTTGAGCGGGGCGGAGGTACGGCCGCCAGTTGTCTGGCCGCCGTCGAGGCTCTTGCCGATCGCGCCACCCATCTCTGGTTGCACCCGGTGGACTTGCCCATGGTGCGGGACGATACATTGGCTCATCTGGCCGATGTTTCGGTGGCTACCCCCGACTCGATATTGATCCCCCACCACAAGACCAGCCGTGGACATCCCGTGGTCACGCCTTTGGCCCCCTGGCGGGGCTTGGAACCCGTAGAGTACACAGGCTCAATGCGGGACCTGATCGACACGCACGCTGCCGCAGTGCTTCGTGTGTTGCTCCAGGACCCCGGGATATGCTGGGATTTCGATAATCCCGAGGATCTGATCGAGTAGGCGATACGACCCGTATTCGAGAGACCCACAGGGGCGCCCCTGGTCGGAACTATCTGATCTACAGGGGGTTGAAGCATCCTTCGTCGTCAAAATAAATGGTATGACAGACGAGTTGAAACGGAGAGGCGAAACCTGAAATCCGGACGATATTGACAGAACAACCTTGTTTCTCTATGTTTCTGCCCGTTCAATCTCCGTAGTTTCCAAGTAGGAGAATTCTCCGACGCGAATACGTTCCGCTGGGAGTTGACCATGTACAAAAGCAGTCAAACCGTCTCAATCCGCCCCATCCTGCTGATCCTTCTGCTCGTTGCGACCACGACGCTGACCGCCGTCGACGCCATGGGTTGCTCCGAGGCGCAGTACAAGGAAGCGGATCATGCCTTCATGGTCGCCCGGGATTTCATCCAGGCGCGCAACTGGAACGAGGCCATCCCGTCCCTCGAGTCGGCTCTGGCGATCTGTCCCGAGCATGTCAACTCCTTGCGTTACCTGGGCAAGGCGCACTACGCCAACAAGCGTTACGCGGACGCGCAGACGACCCAGGAAAAACTCATCGAGGCGACCGGACAGGACGCCAAGTCGGGCGACTATATGGATCTGGGCAAGACGTACGCCAAGCTCAAGGAGTACCGCAAGGCCCGCCAGGCCTATGTGAACGCCAGCCGCCTGGACCCGACGAACTGCTCGATCCTCTACAACATGGCGGTCATGCACAGCGCGGTTAAGGACTACCCCCGCTCGGTGGAAGCCTACGAACAGGTCTTGGACAACTGCCCGGATCTGCGTGAGAAGGCCATGCCCAGTCTGGTCAAGGCCTGTCAGAAGGCTGCAGAGCGTGAGAGCAGTTTCGGCAACGTGGCCGAGGCCAAGCTCTACGAGGCCAAGCGCGCCGAGTACGGCAGCCAGGCCGGCGGCAGCGTGGGTTACCAGGTGATCGTCGACAAGATGAAGGCCAAGGACTGGGGCGCCGCCGTCGAACAGTGCAATTCCTTCCTCGCCAACAATCCCGAGAGCGGTCGGCGGGACAACGTCTTTCTCAACCTGGCGCGATCCAGTCACCAGTTGGGGCAGGACAACTCCGCCATCGAAGCCTATAGGCATCATCTTGAGATCCGGCCGGACAACGGCAAGGCCGTCGAGGAACTCCTTACCATCCTGTCGACCCATGAGCGTTGCGAGGAAGCTCTGGGCGAGGCCGAGGCCGCAAGTCCGAACGTGAAGGACGATCTGCAGAAGGCCTATCTGTTCTACGGATGGGGAGAGGCCTTGGAGTGCGCCGGACAGTATCAGGAGGCCAAGGAGAAGTTCCGCTGGGTCGCTTCGAATGCGACCGGCGCCTATAAGCGGCATGCCCAGGACAAGATGGAGCGTCAGGACCAGCTCCTGGAACGGCGTCGCTTGCAACGCGAGAACGCCGGTTATTGATTCAGACCCACCTTCGGGTTTACAGTGCCCCGTGACCGCGACCGCGGCGCGGGGCCTTTCCCTGCCATGCCGCATCCAGCGAAACCGCCATATGTGGGAGGACCATGTCCAGACTCGACAAGCTGCCCCCTTATCTGTTTACGGAGATCGATCGCGCCAAGCGCAAGGCCCTGGCCGAGGGACGCGACATCATCGATCTGGGCATCGGCGACCCTGATCGGGCTACCCCGGCGCCACTCCTCGACGTGATGGCAGCGGCGGTGCGCGATCCGGCTAACCATCGGTATCCCAGTAATCAAGGCTCGCAGGCTTTTCGCGAGGCCGTCTCGGCCTGGATGGAGCGCCGCCAGGGCGTACGGGTGGATCCCGACACACAGGTCATAGCCTTGATCGGCAGCAAGGAGGGGCTCGCTCATCTGCCCTTCGCCCTGCTCGACCAGGGGGATCAGGTACTGGTGCCGGACATCGGGTATCCCGTGTATGGCAATGCCGCCATACTGGCCGGTGGGGAGCCGGCGACATACGCTCTGACCCGAGAGCGCGGTTTTCTGCCCGACCCCGAGTCGCTCGCGGCAGCAATGACGCCCCGGACGCGTCTGCTGATTCTCAACTATCCCCACAATCCGACTGGAGCCGTCGCCGGCGCTGCGGACTATCGGGCCGTCCTGGACGCGGCGGGCGAGGCGGGACCGGTCGTGGTCAACGATGCCGCCTATCAGGAGGTCGTTCTCGCCGGTGCGTCGCCCACAGGATTGCTTCAGGTCGCCGACGCGCAGTGCGAGCGCGTGATCGAGTTTCACAGCCTGTCGAAGATGTTCAATATGACCGGCTGGCGGATCGGCTTCGCCGTGGGGCACCCCGAGGTGATTTCGGCTCTGGATCGCGTAAAACAGAACATAGACAGCGGGTCCTTTACTGCGGTGCAGGAAACAGCCATATTCGCGCTGGGCGAACGTTGTGATGCGTTGCTGGCGTCGGTTATGGCGCCGTACCGACGACGCCGCGACGTGATCGTGAACGCACTCGACGACGCGGGCCTGGAGGTCTTCGCGACAGACGCCACCTTCTATGT
>DAOVZQ010000278.1 GCA_030635025.1 bacterium | reverse complement strand
CTACGACGGGACGCTCAAGGAGGAATACCTCTCCCTGAGTCTGTCCACCCGCATGCGCTACGCACAGACCAGCACCCATTCCAGATACTATGCCTGCTCCGAAGTCTTCGACGGCGTGTCCTACAAAGGGCTCTGGACGGCGCATATCTGCGGCAACAGCCGTCCCAACGACCTGATCATCTACGGCGGGTCGGTCAACTTCGGGCACAGGGTCGTCTACGGGGAACAAACCATCGGCCGGCAAAGCGACTACACGCTCTGGTTCGACCTCAAACCCGTCGACAGGATGCTGCTGGAGACATCGGTCACGTACGCCCAGAGCAAGGCCATGGACGCCGACACGTTCTACTACAAGGGATACGTCGCCCGCTCCAAGCTGACCCTGCAGGTGACGCGCGAGCTGTCGACCCGGCTGGTGATCCAGTACAACGATTTCTCGAAACGGTGGGAAGCCGATCCCCTGCTGACCTATCAGATCGATCCGTTCTCCATCTTCTACATCGGCTCGACCCGCGATTACGGGCTCATCTCCCCGAACACGTCGAGCGACGAGTCATGGCGCCTGACCGATCGCCAGTACTTCATGAAGCTGCAGTACCTCTTCCGCATCTAGACGACGAAGGGCCGGCGTTTGATCGCCGGCCCTCTTACTTTCGTTTCCTGACCCGGCTATTGCCGGCGGATGTCGATCTCCCCCATCTTCTGGCTCACGTCCAGACGTAGGGTTGGATGAGGCGAGTCGAGATCGGCCGGACGCGTTTCACCGAGAAAATCGCCGGACTGCACCACGTCCAGTCCTTCGGGAATCCTCACACTCATGCCGCCCATTCGGATCGAAATAGAGGCGTCGCAGTCGCGGACCCATTCGCCGGAGAGATCGATTTCGGCTCCGCCCATTCTGCAGGCCACGTCCAGGTAGCGCGGACTGGCGTTGCCCAACCGCGAGGTCTCGAACCCACCCATGGACCCCTTGACCCGCAGTCGTTCCATCGGCTCGCGCAAGGGCTCATCCACGTCGAGATTGAAGCCGCCCTTGCTGAAGACGATGTCCGCCTCTGTAATCCACAAACCGCCCAGTTCCGCGTCGAAACCGCCCTCGGTAACAAAGACTTCCAGAGCAATCGGGGCATCGGGCGGCAGGTACACATGGACGTAGGTCTTGTTGTCGGCGCCCATGATGGCCCGGAAGATGGCCTGCAGGCCCGGCATGGTCCGTCGGAATCCGAGAGAGTAGGCCCAACTCCCGTCCGGATTGCGCACGAAATCATCCTCGAGGTAGTAGGCTTCCTTGTCGTAGCGTGTTTCGATGCGCAGGCCTTCGCCCGGCTCGGCCGACAGGATGCGGAATTCTCCCTGGCCCAGGTTCAGTTTCACTCGACCCGGCGACGCCGTCCGCGCTTCGTAGATTTCGGCCGTGACGGGATGCGTGTCCGACTCCTGGATATCCTGATCATCCAGGCTGCGCCAAGCCAGGAGAGCCGAAACGCCTGAGATGAGAACCCCGAAAACCACCAGTCCCAGGCAGCCGAACAGGCACGATTTGAAAACACCTTTTTTAGTGGCCATGGCCGATACGCCCTTTCGCGTCGATAAGGAAGGTCAAGCGACCGGAGGGTAGCAGATCTCATTTCGATATGAAAGAAAGGCCGCCTCCCCAGGGGAAGACGGCCCATCACAATGGGACGTTACAATATCAGCGATAGAGATTCTTGACGTCGCCCCAGGTGGCCTCTTCGTTGGCCACGGCATACGGGATGTACTCGTAGAGGATGGTCACGGTGGCGCCGCAGGACGAGTTCGACTCCGCCATGCAGATGGACTCACCCGTACACAACTCCGTCGCACCGGATGACACCACTTGTACTTCGACCAGGCCCGTACCCATGAAGTCCTGGGCATAGCTCCCCTGGATGACGATACCGCCGGTGATGGGCGTATAGAATTCGTGGGTATTACCCGACGCGCCATCGAAATCCTGCATGCCGTCGAAGGGATGCAGATCGGCTGAAACCTGGACGGTGTCGTCGAAGGTGATCAACGAACCGCCCCGGGTCGTCAGATCCATGGTGACGTACAGCGCCCACATCATCATGTCATCGTAGGATAAGGCCATGAAGCCGAGGTTCTCGTGGCGAATCTCACCGGCGAAATGTCCCTCGACGCTGAAATGAACCTTAATCAGTATGCCCCGCTCCGGGTCGAAGGCCTGGAGCTGAACCGTTTCGCTCCAGTCGTTGGGCGAATCGGGGATCGTGGCGCTCGTTTCGAGAAAGGCCCCGCCGGCTACCATTGGGGACAGAAGTACAAGGAAAACACATATAGCTAAGAGTCTCATGAACCCGCCTCCCGATGAGGGGTGGTTTTAGCCCATCCGTACATGTCTCGTATCAAGTAATGTGCCGATTTATCGTTATTCGACGAGTTGAACCCTATCCTACTACGGGCCCGATAGTAGCGCCGACATCCCGTGAAGACTCATGGATCCCATGGAGGACTGTAAGCATTGCATCGTGCCTTCAAATGGTAGGTAACGGTCTAATATCGGGCAGAAAACCACAGGGGGGATCACCATACCATGGGGACATAGCCGTCCTTGATCAGACCCGAAATCATCTCTCCAACATAGGCCACTTCGAGACCCAGTTCCGAGAGTCTGTCGCTGGTACCATCGCGGTCGGAAAGGAAGCGGCAGGCCACGGCGGTGTGGTCGAGTTCGTGGAAATTCCGCACCAACTCCTGAATGTCCGGGTCCTCCAGTAACAGGGTCTCGGCGGGACCGAAAAAGATCAGTTTGACGTCGCTCATCCAGCCGTATTTCAGGGTGTTGACGGCATACATGACGCCAGCCTCCGCCTTCTTGGGTTCGGCCGTGCCGATGATCACCAGGACCTTGTCGCTCATGGATGTCCTTCCGGGGCGTGGGGATGAGTTGCATCTCAACCATAATACATGACACAGGAAATAGCGTGAAACGTACCGATGGTGTATGTATCGGCTGTTGTTATTTTGAGCGAATCTTCACCGAAGCAGGACTGGAGTCCCCTTGCGCACCCTGATCACACCCGACATGGACTGGGCCGTATGGTCAATACTGCTCGCAGCCGCAGCCTTCGGTTTCTGGGCCGAGAAAACCCGCGCGGGCCGCAAGCTCTCCGGCGCCGTGCTGACCATGGCTTTCACGTTCGTCTTGTCCAACCTGCGGGTGATCCCCGCCGCGAACGTGCCCGCCTACGACGTGGTGTGGTCTTACCTGGTGCCGTTGGCCATCCCCCTGTTGCTGCTGCGGGCGGACCTGCGCCGCATCCTGCGCGAGGCCGGGCCGACCTTGCTGGCTTTCGGCATCGGCGCGGTCGGCACGGTGATCGGTACGATCGTCGCCTACAACGTGGTGCCGCTGGGCGCGGAGGGCTGGAAACTGGCCGCCATCTTTTCGGCCACCTATATCGGCGGCTCGATGAACTACGCCGCCGCCGCCGAAGCCGTGCAGCTTCGGTCGGGCGACCTGCTCACCGCGGGTGTCGCGGCCGACAATCTGGTGATGGCGCTTTACTTCCTGGTGCTCTTCGCACTGCCCTCGATCGCCTGGCTACGCAAGGGCTATCGCGATCGTCTCGCGGAAGCGGATGTTGAAACCGCGGCCGACTCACAGCTCGAAGCCGACCGTCTGCCGGGCATGTTCGGCACGGCAACAGCCTTGGCCCTCGGGATGGGACTCTGTGCGGTCGGCTACGGTCTGGCCGGCTTGATGGGATTGACCGGAGGCGGCATCCTGGTCGTAACCGCCCTGACGGTGGTTCTCGCCACCGCATTTCCGGGCCCGCTCAAGCGACTGTCCGGTGCGGATACGTTGGGCGCCTTCCTTATGCAGATCTTCTTCGCGGTGATCGGCGCGAGCGCCAACATCGGCGTGGTCCTGAGCGTCGGGCCGTCGCTCTTCGTTTTTGCCGCCTTGATTCTTACGATCCACCTGGCCGTGCTGCTGATCGGGGGGCGGATCGCCCGGCTCGACCTGTCCGAACTCATCATCGCATCGAACGCCAACATGGGCGGGCCCACCACCGCGGCCGCCATGGCCGTGGCGCGACGCTGGCGGCACCTGGTGCTGCCGGCGATCCTCTGCGGCACGTTGGGTTACGCGGTGGCCACGTTCAT
Source organism: bacterium (assembly GCA_030635025.1). Lineage (GTDB taxonomy): Bacteria > Krumholzibacteriota > Krumholzibacteriia > LZORAL124-64-63 > LZORAL124-64-63 > JAHIYU01. The sequence continues at coordinate 381 of DAOVZQ010000278.1, read as the reverse complement.
CGGGGTGATGCTGGGGCACTGGCTTAAGTGAGCCGTCGATTCGTGGGATCGGAACGGCGCCTGTGGTCTGGTCCGCAGGCGCCGTCATCGTCTTATCGCGTCAGCGCGACCTTGGTCGTCACGTTTGTTTTTCCCATGCTCAGCCGAGCCAGGTAGACCCCGGAAGGCAAGCTGCTCCCGTTTGTGGCGGTGCCGTCCCAGGTCACCCGATGCTCACCCTCGGCCAGCACACCATTCACGAGCGAGGCGAGACGCCGACCCGCCGGATCGAATATTTCCAGCAGGGCCAAACCTCCGACCGGCATTTTAAAGGACAGGATCGTCAGCGGATTGAAGGGATTGGGCGCCGCGGCCAGAAATACATCCGGCCTGATCGGTGTG
>DAOVZQ010000317.1 GCA_030635025.1 bacterium | reverse complement strand
TCATGCAACGCATCACCGTGGCCGTTGATGCCGAGCATAGTGTTGAGAGCAAGCTGCGCGCTCACTTGTTGACCAAGATCAACTCCGTCCATCAGCTCATCAATCTTCATCATGTCACAACCGACTCCATGCGCGAGTACTGGGAGTACGCCCGAGAATTGCACGACGAATTCGTTGCCGCCGAGAGCCGGCTCATCCAGGGAATCCTCGAGTGGGGAGTAGAGAACGAGGGTCTGGATGTGCCCGTCATAGACGCGACGGCATACTTCATGGCCCGCTCCCTGGAATCGCTCGAAAATCCATGGGTAATAGAGGGTCTGAATCTGACAGTGACGTCCCAGGTCGACATCATGCTGGGGATCGTGCTGAACGGTTTGCGCGGTCGCGACTGAAACCCGATTGGAGACGCGAGAATAATGAAGGCCCTCCTCGTCTACCCGGACTATCCCAGCACCTTCTGGGGTTTCGACAGTGCGCTGAAGATCGTCTCCAAGAAAGCCAGCGAACCGCCGCTTGGGCTTCTAACCGTCGCGGCCATGATGCCAGACGACTGGGATATCAAACTCATCGACATGAAGGTGGAGCCGCTCCTGGACAGGCATCTGCTCTGGGCTGACCTGGTCTTCATCGGCGCCATGTCCATCCAGCGCACTTCCGTGGTCGAGATCGCGGAGCGCTGTCGTCGTATCGGTGTGCGCACCGTGGCCGGCGGTCCCCTGTTCACATCATGTCCCGAAGATTTCCCCCAGGTCGATCACCTCGTCCTTGGCGAGGCGGAAGTGACGTTCGCCCCCTTCCTGACCGACCTGGCCGCCGGCGTCCCCCTCCCCAGTTATGACGCCGGCCAGTACCCGGGCATCAGGCAATCGCCCATGCCCCGTTACGATCTGATCGATATAAACCAGTACGCCACCATGGACATCCAGTACTCGCGCGGTTGTCCCTTCGACTGCGAGTTCTGCGACATCACCACGCTCTTTGGTCATAAGGTCCGCACCAAGAGCACAGCTCAGATCCTGCGCGAACTGGAGAATATCCACACCATGGGGTGGCGGGGCACCGTCTTCTTCGTCGACGACAACTTTATCGGCAATGCAACGCGGCTTAAGCAGGACGTGCTACCGGCGATCATCGAGTTCATGAAGGCGCGGCATTATCCCTTCAATTTGAGCACACAGCTTTCGATCGATCTCGCAGATGATCCCGACCTTATGAGAATGCTGGTCGATGCCGGGTTCACATCCGTATTCGTCGGTATCGAAACAACCAACGTCTCGAGTCTGGCCGAATGCGGCAAGACACAGAACACGGATCGTAACCTGCTTGATTCGGTCACGCGTATCCAGATGGCCGGGCTCGAGGTCAAGGCTGGGTTTATCGTCGGTTTCGACAACGATCCATCCACAATCTTCAAACAGATGAGTCGTTTCATCCTGGAGAGCCGCATCGTCACGGCCATGGTCGGATTGCTGAATGCGCCGCGCGGTACCCGACTTTACAAGCGCCTGCTGGATGAGAATCGTCTCTTGAGCGAGGTGACCGGCGACAACACCGACTGCTCACTCAACTTCGTGCCGAAAATGACACGATCCGTTCTGATCGACGGATACCGACAGGTCCTGAAGAACATCTATTCGGCCGAACCCTACTACGAACGAATCCGCAGTTTCCTGATACGGTACAAGAAGGCCGGGTCGCCGCCACGGATGCGACGAATGCAGCGCAGCGACATCATGGGTTTCTTCCGCTCGATCTACACGATCGGCCTGCGGGGCAAGGATCGACGGCACTATTGGCGACTCCTCTTCGAAACGCTCTTCAGAAGGCCCCGTCTTTTCCCCATGGCCATGACATACGCCGTGTACGGACACCACTTCCGCAAAATTTACGAAAGTCACCTCTAGCCGGAGGACGAACATGTACGGCCTGCCCTCGTTGAAAATCGGTCCTCTGGAAACGCCGTTACCCATCATCCAGGGCGGCATGGGTGTGGGAATCTCATTGTCGGGACTGGCGTCGAGCGTGTCGCGGGCGGGCGGGATCGGCGTGATTGCCGCGGCCGGCATTGGTATGCTGGAACCGGGAGCGAAAAAATACAGGGAGGGCGCCAACCGTCGGGCCTTGACCCGGGAGATCCGCAAGGCGAAGCGGCGCACGACGGGACCGATCGGCATCAACATCATGGCGGCTATGAGCGATTTCGACACGCTGATCGCCACAGTGATCGAGGAAGGCGTCGACATCGTCTTCATCGGAGCCGGATTGCCCCTGAAGATCCCTGCGACCGTCACGCTCGATCAGCTCCGGGCATGCCGAACCCAGTTCGTACCGAAGGTTTCCTCGGCGCGCGCCGCGAAACTCATCCTGCAGTACTGGGACCGTCAATACGGCGAAGTGCCGCCGGCGTTCGTCTTGGAGGGGCCCAAAGCCGGCGGACATCAGGGATTCAAGAAAGCGCAACTGGCGGACCCAGAGTACGCACTCGAAAAGCTGCTGCCCGCAATCGTAGAAGCCGTGGTTCCGTACCGGGAAAAGTACGGCCGAGACATTCCAGTGATCGCCGCCGGCGGCATCTTCACCGGCGCCGACATCCTCACCTGTCTGGAGCTGGGCGCCGCCGGTGTAAAAATGGGGACCCGTTTCGTGGCAACCCACGAATGCGACGCGCATCCCAGTTTCAAGGATGCCTATCTCCACTGCCGAGAGGACGACCTCATAATTATCGACAGCCCGGTGGGACTACCGGGTCGCGCGATCGGAAATGACTTTCTTGCCGATGTCGCCAATGGTAATAAAGCACCCTTCCGTTGCACCTGGCGGTGTCTGAAATCCTGCGATATCCGCAAGGCCCCCTACTGCATCGCCCAAGCTCTCAAGCTTGCCAAGCTGGGCAATTTCAGGGATGGTTTCGCCTTCGCCGGGAGCAACGCCTTCCGGGTGAAGGAACTCGTCTCCGTGAAAGAACTGATGGCCTCGCTAATACAGGAATTCAAGGCGGCTACTTTATTGCGACAGAGTGAGTTGTGATACGTGTCTATCCGATACGCTAATCTGATTCCTAGGCTATTCCTCTTTGGTCTCCGGATAAGTATTGCATCATGATCCGGGTATAGACGATGCCCGCACACATCCACTCACGGCACATATCACACGGAACGATACTCCAACAACCCTTGACCCCAAAGCACGCACAAGGCATGTTTTCGGGTGGCCCATCGCCCGCATGATCCTCCCCGGCCCGGCGCGTAGCGCAGCGGGACTCACGAGCTCAACGCTGAGGGAACTACATGTCATCCTCCAAGATCATCTGGACCAAAATCGACGAGGCGCCGGCCCTGGCAACCTTCTCCCTGCTACCGATCGTCCAGGCGTATGCCAAGGGCACCGGCGTGGAGATCGAGACGGCGGATATCTCCCTGTCCGGGCGCATCCTCGCCAACTTTCCGGAGAACCTGATCGAGGGCCAGAATATCCCGGACGAGCTGGCACGCCTGGGTGATCTCGCCAAGGCGCCCGACGGCAACATCATCAAGCTACCCAATATCAGCGCGTCGATTCCCCAGTTGCAGGCGGCCATCAAGGAACTGCAGGACCACGGCTACAAGGTGCCGGACTATCCGGAAGAGCCGTCCAACGACGAGGACCGCGCACTGCAGACCCGCTACGCCAAGGTGCTGGGTTCGGCCGTGAACCCGGTGCTGCGCGAGGGCAACGCCGACCGGCGCGCGGCCGTGTCGGTCAAGAAGTTCGCCCAGAAGAACCCGCACAAAATGATGAAGCCGTGGCCCGAGTCGGACAGCCAGGCACGGGTCGCCCATATGACCGAGAAGGATTTTTACGGCAGCGAAACATCGAAGACCCTGGACGCGGCGGCCGACGTGCGCATCGAGTTCGTCGGCACAGATGGCGCGGCAACCGTACTCAAGAACACGCTGTCGCTGTTGCCGGGCGAAGTCATCGACACGTCGGTGATGAACGTGGCCGCCCTGCGCGCCTTCTTCGCCGAAACCATCGCCGCCGCCAAGGCCGAGGGCACGCTGCTCTCGCTACACCTCAAGGCGACCATGATGAAGGTCAGCGACCCAGTCATGTTCGGCCACTGCGTATCGGTGTTCTTCGCAGCCGCGCTGGACAAGCATGCCGACGCGCTCGCCGAGATCGGCGCCAACGTGAACAACG